>CANHRF010000106.1 GCA_947463335.1 Actinomycetota bacterium | reverse complement strand
CGCGCTGCAGATCTAGTTTGCGTACCAAGTTATTCAGAGAGTTTTGGGCTAGTCGCACTTGAAGCGCAAGCTTGTGGCACACCAGTTGTGGCAACTGCTGTTGGTGGGCTTCGCACCGCAGTCGCAGATGGTATTTCTGGGGTACTTGTTGATGGACACGATCCGCGCGCTTGGTCCTCAGTTTTGGCGCGCTTACTGCAAGAGCCACAGCGTCGTATTCTGCTTTCAATGGGCGCGATTGAACATGCTTCGCACTTTGGTTGGGATGCCACAGCCCGCGGGACGCTAGATATTTATGATCAAGTGCTGACTCAATCTGCTCGCGCAAATAAGTCGATCGGCTAACAAGTGGCGGCAATTGACCCTCGGATCGTAATCGAGGAATTTTTAGATTCGCATGATCTGGAATTTGAAGCGAAAGATAGCAATACCTTTCTAATCACCTTACCTGGCGAGAAAAAGCTACAGACACATTGTGCGCTAATCGTTGGCGATCATTCCTTGAGCATCAATGCATTTGTGATTCGTAAACCTGATGAGAATGAGGCGGCGGTGCACGCTTGGTGCATGGCGAAGAACGCTGGAATGTACGGAATCGCATTTGCCATTAATTCGTTGGGCGATATCTTCTTAGTCGGACGATTGCCGCTTGCTGCAGTAACCGATCGCGAGATTGATCGTTTAGTCGGCGCAGTATTGCAATACTCAGATTCATCATTTAATCCATTATTAGAGCTAGGTTTTGCTAACTCGATACGTCGCGAATGGGCGTGGCGTGTAAGCCGTGGAGAATCTTTAGCAAATCTTGATGCCTTTAAGCATTTGATTTAATTTTTCCGCCCCACACATGGCAAGATAGGGCTATGTCCAACTTTGAATTGATCTTATTGCGCCACGGCGAATCTGAATGGAACGCAAAGAATCTCTTCACAGGATGGGTGGATGTTCGCCTTTCAACTGCCGGTGAAGCAGAAGCCGCACGCGGCGGTAAGTTAATGGCGGAGCGCAATTTACTTCCTGATGTAGTTCATACATCTTTACTACGTCGCGCGATTCATACTTCACAACTTGCCCTCGATGCTTGCGATCGCCACTGGATTCCAGTTCGCCGCTCTTGGCGCTTAAATGAACGCCATTACGGCGCTCTGCAAGGTAAGGATAAGAAAGAGACGCTGGCTAAGTACGGCGAAGAACAATTTAAATTGTGGCGCCGTTCTTATGATGTGCCACCACCACCGATCGAATCAAGCGATCCCTATAGCCAAGCAAACGATGCGCGTTATGCAGATTTAGGTGGAGACCTTCCAGCGACTGAGTGTTTAAAAGATGTTGTAAAGCGAATGATTCCTTATTGGCAAGAGTCGATTATTCCGGATCTAAAAGCCGGTAAGCGCGTTCTGGTTACCGCACACGGAAATTCACTTCGCGCGCTCGTGATGCATCTTGATGGTATTTCGGAATCAGATATTGCAGAGCTAAATATTCCAACTGGAATTCCACTGCTCTATAACTTGGATGCCAACTTTGCACCGATTAAAAAGGGTGGCGAGTATTTAGATCCAGATGCTGCAAAAGCTGCTATTCAGGCTGTTGCGAATCAGGGGAAGAAGTAGCTTCAGGAACTCCAGAAGTAACATCTTTGTAGTCATCGCGCTTGTCGCGAATGATTACTTCTGCAGTAACTAAGCCAGCACGTGCAAAACCAAGTTCAAGTTTTACGTGGCGTCCCGCCACAGGCTTAACGCCAGGGAAAACTGCCTTTATGTTGGCAGTCTCGCCTTCAAAGCGAAGCGGTGCATTCTGCTTAAGAGTTGTGTCTCCGGTAATGACTGCTTGGCCACCACCAACTGCAATACCTAGCAATTGATCTGTTTCAGCGCCTTGATTAACGATTGTTCCAACCACAACAGCATCGCCATTTTCAGTTGCTACCAGTAACAAATTAACAATCTTTATCGCGCTACCGTTTTGAGTAACTTTAAGGTCAACGCCATCGGTTACTTGTGTAATAGTTCTGGTTGCTGCATTTTGGCCGGATCCGCAAGCAGTTAGCGATGTAGCGATTAATAACGCAGAGATTATTGTGATGGTGCGACGCATGGGGCATATTCTCTCACGCCTTTTAGCTCGCTTTACCCCTTATATATTGGGGTTTTCTCGCTGGAAAATCGCTGGTAGAATTGTCTGTCTAGCGAAGGGCAACACATGACATTTAAGGTCGGCGAAACCGTTGTTTATCCCCATCACGGAGCAGCTCTAATCGAAGCGATCGAAACTCGCATCATCAAGGGCGAAGAGCGCACCTACCTAGTCTTGAAAGTTGCACAAGGAGATCTCACAGTTCGAGTTCCTGCAGATAACGTTGATCTCGTCGGAGTTCGTGACGTAGTCGATAGCGCCGGGCTAGATCGTGTATTTAACGTACTTCGCCAGCCATATACCGAAGAGCCAACTAACTGGTCTCGTCGCTACAAGGCCAATCTTGAAAAACTCGCCTCAGGAGATGTAATTAAGGTCGCTGAAGTTGTCCGCGATCTTTACCGTCGTGATCTAGATCGCGGCCTATCTGCAGGTGAAAAGCGCATGCTCGCCAAGGCGAAGCAGATCCTTATCTCTGAGCTAGCTCTCGCTGAGCGCACAGATGAAGAAAAGGCTGCAACTCTCCTTGACGAGGTTCTCGCTTCTTAATTAGCGCCTTTATCTCATGATCGCTGCAATCATCGCTGCTGCAGGCAGTGGCGAAAGATTCGGCGCAGATATACCCAAAGCACTAATCCAACTCGGTGATCGCACCCTTATTGAACATGCGGTTTCGGCGATCTCTTCAGTAGCCGATCAAATTATCGTTACCGCACCTGCTGGATTTGAAGAGCAAATTCAATCGCTTGTCGGCGATGAGATCACCGTCGTTGCAGGTGGCGCAACTCGTTCCGAAAGCGTGCGCATTGGGTTAGCAAAAGTTTCTAGTGAAGCTAAATATGTCTTAATTCATGATGCAGCTCGCGCGCTCGCATCATCGGCGTTGGCGGAGCAAGTTGTCGCGGCGCTTAAATCCGGTGATGTCGCAGTTATCCCAGGCCTTGCCCAAGTTGATACTGTCAAAATCGTCAGCGCAGATGGAATAGTTACCGCAACGCCTGACCGCGCTTCCATGCGCAAGATCCAAACTCCGCAAGGTTTTTCTTATGCAGTGATCAAGGAAGCGCACTCATCTGCTGCCGATGCCACAGATGATGCAGCGTTGGTGGAATCAATTGGAAAATCAGTGCGCGTAATCCCAGGTGAAGAACGTGCTTTGAAAATCACCACTGCTTCAGATCTAGCAACCGCGCTGCAATTCTTAGGTAAGCCATCAACCTTTAAAACTGGCGTTGGTGTTGATGCCCATCGCTTTGAAACCGGACGCCCACTTTGGTTGGCAGGTTTATTGTGGCCAGATCAAGATGGAGTAGAAGGACATTCAGATGGCGATGTTGCTTCCCATGCAATTTGTGATGCGTTATTTGCAGCAAGCGGCTTAGGCGATCTTGGTTCTAATTTCGGAACCAATAAACCTGAATACGCCGGCGCTTCCGGCACCGCGCTATTAAAAGAAACATTGGCCTTAGTCGAAAAGGCTGGCTATAAAATTTCTCACGTCTCAGTGCAAATAATTGGCAATCGTCCCAAGATTGGTTCACGTCGCGCTGAAGCAATCGCTGCACTGTCAGCAGCATTGGGTGGAGCAGAAGTCGCAGTCTTAGCAACAACCACCGATGGAATGGGCTTAACTGGCGAAGGCAAGGGCATCGCCGCCATTGCATCTGCGCTGATTTATTCTAAATAAGCCTTGCAAGATAGACTTGCCCAATGAGTTCGCTATCTCTTTATGACACGCTAACGCGAACCACATCTCCATTTGTGCCGTTAAAAGCTGGCGAAGTCGGAATCTATTTATGTGGTGCAACGGTGCAGGCACCGCCACATATCGGCCATGTCCGTTCCGGCGTTAACTTCGATATCTTGCGCCGTTGGCTAACCAAATCAGGTTACAACGTCACCTTTATTCGCAACGTCACAGATATCGATGACAAGATTTTGCACAAGGCAGTCCACGAAAAAGCACCGTGGTGGGCTGTTGCAATGAAGTACGAACGCGCTTTCTCTGATGCTTATGCAGCGCTTAATGTGCAACCACCTACTTACGAACCACGTGCAACTGG
>CANHRF010000105.1 GCA_947463335.1 Actinomycetota bacterium | reverse complement strand
CGATCTAAGATAGCAATCGCCCGCACTTTGCCAACGCCAGAGAAAGATTCCAGTAGCTCCACAACTCGCATCTTCGCAATTGCCTCATCACTCATCGCGAGCTCAAAGACCGCAGATAGCGATAATTCACTACTCTTCACCCGAGCTTTTATGGCAGCTCTTACCTGACGGGCTGCAGTTGACTTAGCAAGTGCGGCAGCCCTCTGATCGGCGGTTAATTTCGGTGGGGTTGGCATAAATCAACTCTACGCAAGTGCGCCTAAGATCTCGTCCGCGATCAATCGCGCCGCCGATCTCATAGCACCTTCTCCTTCGCTCCAAGATTTTGTAATTGGACGACCGATAACCACATAATTTGCGCCAGCGGCTATCGCATCGCCCGGAGTCATTGTCCGTTTCTGATCATCGCCGCCTTGATCCTTTAGCGGTCGAACTCCAGGGGTAATGATTATCGCCTCTTTACCCACTGCGCTTCTAATTGCTGCAGTCTCGAGAGGTGAACAGACCAACGCCTTCGCACCAGATGACACCGCCATCTTCGCAAGTGCAACTGCGCTTTCCAGCGCTGGATTGGCATATCCGATTTCAAATAGATCCGACTCCGAAAGCGAGGTCAAAATAGTTACCGCTGTGATTGCAACGTTGGGCACAGCCTGCACGGCAGAAGAGATCATCTCTCGTCCTCCGCTTGCGTGAACCGTTAAAAACTTTGGGTTTAGGTGAGATATCGCGCTAGCTGCCCCAGCAACTGTGTGTGGAATATCGTGGAGCTTTAAATCAAGAAATATTTCTGCGCCGGTTCGCTTAACAACTTGCTCAACGCCTGCTGATCCAAAGTTTAAGTAAAATTCCAAACCAAGTTTGTATACGCTCACCGATTCCTCGGTCGCTTTTATCCAAGCGATTGCTGTTTCGAGATCAGAGGTATCAATTGCGAGAATAATTGGCGCTCTCACTTATCCTCCGCTCGATGGGCGTAACCTATTGCAGATTTTAGCGATGGAAAGCCCTTGGCTATCAAGAGTTCTCTTAATTCGTGTTGAATTTGAATTACCGCTGAAGGATTTCCAAAACTTGCCGTTCCAACGCTAACTCCAGATGCTCCAGCCAGAATTAACTCAAGGGCGTCACGACCAGATGCGACTCCCCCCATTCCTAAGATCGGTGTATTTGGAAGAGCTGCGTGTACTTGATAGATCGCACGAACAGCTACTGGACGAATCGCAGGACCTGATAGTCCACCAGTCTTTCCACCTAAGTGCGGGCGCATTGAATCTAAGTTGATAACCATTCCTAAGACGGTATTGATTAACGCCAGCCCATCCGCTCCAGCGTCAACCACGCCCTTTGCTATCTCGGGTAAATTTGTAACATCTGGTGAAAGCTTTGCAATGATCGGAATTTCACCGCCGATTGTCCTGCGAACTCCATCAATCACTCGCCGAGAAGCATCGGGATCGCAAGCAAATACCAAGCCTCGATTTTCAACATTTGGGCAAGAGATATTTACCTCTAGCGCACTAATTCCAGCGACTGATCTAACTTTGCGAGCTAACGTTGCATACTCTTCAACAGTTTCACCGGCGATAGAGACAATCACTCGGGATTTCTCTTCGATCAACCAAGGAACATCGTTAGCCAAGAACGCATCGATACCTGGTCCTTGCAACCCAATTGAGTTAAGCATCCCCGAGGGAGTTTCCGCCATCCGCGGTGTTGGTCTTCCATAACGAGGTTTATTCATCACCGATTTAGTGACAACCGCCCCGATATCCTTTAAGGGAAAGAATTGAGCCAATTCTTTACCCGAACTTGCACATCCACTTGCGGTGAAGATGGGAGTATTAAAGAAGGCGTTTCCTAGCATTGTGGAGAAATCGAAAGAGTTCATGGAAGTACCTCAGGAACTTGTCCCACCATCTGCCATTGAACTTGCGACCCATCCATTACTGGTCCGTCTATACAAGAGCGCAGCATCGCTACCTTACCTGCTTCATCTTTTACCGGAAGTACGCAGGTCATACAGATTCCGATTCCACAAGCCATCGACTCTTCAACCGCGCATTGATGAACAACGTCAGTTCCCTCGGTGAGTTCGGATATCGCTCGCAACATCGCCATTGGACCGCAAGAGTAAATAACATCGACTTGCTTATCTTCAATCAATTTTCTTATCGGATCGGTAACTCGCCCTGTCTCGCCCATTGAACCATCTTCAGTATAAATCTTTAGCGAATTTACTGAACGCTTACCCTCCATCGGGGCGTAAATCTTTCCACCCGTAGATGCGCCAAGAACCATATCAACTTTGCATCCCCGCGTCTTTAAAACTTCAGCTAGACCGAAGAGCGGTGCAGAACCGTAACCGCCACCAACCAATAACGCGTTGACCGGCTCTGTAGGAATTCCAAAGGATGTTCCTAATGGTGCGACGATATCTACTTCAGCGCCTTCTGGCTGTGAACAAAGCCATTTCGAGCCGCTTCCGTGGGGAGCAACGATCAACTCCATTGTTCCACCAAAACTAACGCTCTCAGCAACTCGTGAAATTGCAAAAGCGCGACGCAGAATCATCCGTGAAGAATCGCCACCAACTTTAATCGCCACGAAGTTTCCGGGACGACAAGATTTAACAAGATCGCCGATGCCAAAAACAATTTGATGATATTGACCGACGCGCTTATTGGCCAATACCGTGGCATTGAATTGCGCTGCAGCGCGGTTAATTGATGACACTATTTCTTCAACCATTCTTGAATGGAAAGCACACTTAACTCACCGCGTTGAAGCGCTTTGATTCCTTCAACAGCAGCGCTAAATCCAGCCGTTGTAGTGATACACGGTATAGATCTCTGCACCGCTGCGGTGCGAATTGCCCATCCATCGGCGCGCGTGCCACGACCGACGGGGGTGTTGATGACCAGCGCAACATCGCCACTATTTAAATACTCAACGATTGTGCGCTCCCCCATTGGCCCCGAACCTTCGGAATTCTTCCGCACTTTGTGCGCTAAAACGCCGTTCTGCGCGAGGAAATCTGCAGTACCTCCAGTGGCAAGTAAGTTAAATCCAAGTGCAACCAAGGCTTTTGCAGGAGCGATCCCTGAAGATTTATCTTTATCTGCCAGAGAGATAAAGACTGTCCCAGATTTAGGCAACGGCCCGAAGGCGCTGATCTGAGATTTGGCGTAACTCTCGCCAAAAGTTTGCGCAATTCCCATTACTTCACCAGTGGATCTCATCTCTGGACCCAGAACTGCATCGACTCCGCGACCATCGGTGCGTCTAAATCGGTTCCAAGGAAGAACCGCCTCTTTTACCGAAATTCCCTTCGCAACTCCATCGGCGCTATTTGGTAGAAGTCCCTCGACTTTCAACTCCGCGATGGTTGCACCAAGTGAGATTCGTGCAGCCGCTTTAGCTAAAGGAACCCCAGTGGCCTTACTGACAAATGGAACTGTGCGGGATGCGCGTGGATTGGCTTCCAAAACATATAAAACATCCTCCGCAATTGCGAACTGGATATTGATTAGCCCTAAAACTCCCACGCCCTGCGCAATCTTTAAAGTTGCTTCACGAATCGCCTTTTGCTGCGCCGAGGTAATTGTGGCTGCGGGAAGAACGCACGCGCTATCTCCAGAGTGAATTCCTGCTTCTTCAATATGCTCCATAACTCCACCAAGAAAGAGTTCGTTTCCATCATAGAGAGCATCGACATCAATTTCGATTGCGCTATCTAGGAAACGATCCACCAGCACTGGATGATCTGGAGTTATATCTGTGGCGCGATTTATAAAACTGGAAAGCGCAGCGTCGTCGTAAACGATCTCCATTCCACGGCCACCAAGGACGAAAGATGGACGAACCAAAACTGGATAACCAATGCGGGCTGCAATATCCAGCGCTTCCATCTGTGAAGCGGCCATTCCAAATTCAGGAGCGGTTAACGATTGCTCTTCAAGTACATTTCCAAAGGCACCGCGTTCTTCAGCGAGATTAATAGCATCGGGTGAAGTTCCTAAAATAGTTACCCCTGCAGCCTTTAAACCTGCCGCTAAACCGAGTGGCGTTTGGCCGCCTAGTTGAGTAATGACTCCTAGGACTGGGCCAGCGAGCGTCTCCGCGTGAACAACTTCCAATACATCTTCCAAGGTAAGTGGTTCAAAGTAGAGACGATCAGAAGTGTCATAATCGGTAGAAACTGTCTCAGGATTGCAATTAATCAT
>CANHRF010000104.1 GCA_947463335.1 Actinomycetota bacterium | reverse complement strand
TCCAGATATATGCGCCAAGTTGCACTGAAATTGCAAAGGCCTGCAATTGCTCGTTATTTGAAACGCAGATTGAGGAGATCACCGTGGCTTTGCCACGCCCTTTACGTCCCAGCGCTGCACCTGCTTGACGTAGCGATGCAGTAGTCGCATCGCCTAGCCCAAGTAAATGAATTCGATCGGCTTGCATCTGATCTGATGCGACTGGAATCTCAAATAACTCGCCGGCTTTCCCGGTGGCGGAGAAGAACTCCAGTTCATCGCTGAGATTTATCTCAAATAACTTTTCTAACTTTTTTATTAGCGCGCCATTTGCCGGAAAGCTAAAAGTTGTTGGCGTCTCAGAGCTGGCCACAAATCCAATAGCGATCGCCTGCGAATCTGCGAGCGCATCGATCGAAACTTCTACCGAGTTAAGTAGCGAGGCAGAAAATTTCGAGGCAGCTTTAAGTGTGGTCTTGGAGGTCATGATTGCCAAAGGCTAGCGAGTGAGAGCCCAGAAAGTGTGGTTGGCAGGAGAGAAAATGAGGTGAAGTTAAATTACTTTTTGATTAAAGCAACGGCAGCTTCGAGGGCGGCGCTGAGGTTATTGGCCTCTTGTGGATTCATCTCGACAACTAGGCGACCGCCACCTTCTAGTGGAATTCGCATAACAAGTGATCGGGCTTCCTTGGTAACTTCCATCGGTCCATCGCCAGTACGAGGTTTCATGGCTGCCATTGGGAAGTCTCCTTTTATTGCCTATTTACTACCTCGGGTGTGAGCCTTGATGGGCGCCACCTTTAGTGAAGGGGTTAATTCAGGGATTAAGTATCTCGCATATCTGGCTAGGTATGAAATCGGGAAGGAGCGCAGCCTTATCCCAGGCCAAGTAACGCGGTAATCCGCGCCTTACCCGATGCCATTACCGCCACAACAGATTTTTCGGGCACGCCGAGCATTTGTGCAATTTCTTGGCTGGGAAGAGAGCGCAGGTAATGAAGCGACAACACAATCCGCTCCTCCTCCGGTAACTGCGCCAAGGCATCCGGAAGGGATAACGGCGCGGTCATAGGTTCAAGGTTACTCGGGTGGGCGTAGTGATGTGGAGAGGCGAGCCAGTGAAATTCGGACACCAACCCATAGAAAAGGGTAGATCGCTAAGAATTGCAGTCGAGAGCACTCAATATCTTCCGACCAATTAAAGCGCGTGGAGGTATCTGATATCTCAATCAACTCGAAGGTCCCAGTGCCGCGTAAGACTTTGCCAGTATGAATTACATCGCAACGAGAAGGTGGTTGCCAATTTGTAACAACCATGGTGTCTAGTAAACCTAACTTCGAAAAGCGCGGATAGCGTTTATAAAAAGGGCCAGTAAATGCAGTGATCGCAGTTCCGACACCTTCACGAATTTCTGAAGTTACCCAAACTTTGCTTTGTAACATCCATTCCCCTTGGCCCTCCCAATCTGCAATTGCTTTCCAAGCGCGCTCGCGATTACACGGAAGTTTTAAAGAAATTTTTATGTTGTGGCTCATTATCTAAGACTTCTCTCTCTAACCAGCCGCGATATCAAGTGCTTCATCAATACAAGAAGCCCAGTGCAATAGTTCTCGTTGTCCTGGTTTAACAAATCCATGTTCTTCTAAATGTTCGATCAGAGTTGCCAGCGGGGCGTAGAGTCCAAAGGGATCGAGCACGATTACTGGTTTGCTATGAAACTTAAGAAAGCGACCAACCCAGATTTCAAATAACTCTTCTAGGGTACCGATCCCACCTGGAAGGGCGATAAATGCATCCGATAGATCTTCAATCATCGCCTTACGACTGCGCATCGAATCAACCACGTGCAGTTCATCGCACTCTTTATCTGCAAATTCGATATCTACTAATCGCTGCGGAATAACACCGATCGTTCGGCCCCCAGATTCCCGCGCTCCACGCGAGACTGCACCCATCGCTGAAATATGTCCGCCGCCTGAGACCAATTCCCAGGATCGAGTTGCGATACCGGCGCCAAGATTGTGCGCCAACTCAATATATTTTGGATCAATACTCTGTGAGGAAGAGCAATAAACGGCGATACGCATAAGCCAAAGGATAGGGGTTAGGCTTATCGCATGTCTTCATCAAAGCAAACGCCTTCCGGGCTGGCATCTGGCCACGGAATTGCAACTTATTTTGGTACAACAGTTTTGGATGTTTGGTTTCCTAGCCCATCTCTAGGCGCTCTTGGTGCCCTATCTACTCAAGCAGAGAAGCAGCTCGCGCCATTAATTGGAGTTGATGAAGTAAGAAAAGTTAAGCGCGAAATAGTTTCTATTGAAATCGATCTTGCGATTGCACCACAAAGCGCTATTGATGCTTATCTACGCCTTCATCTACTTTCACATCGATTGATACAGCCGCACGGTGCTGTTATGGATGGCATTTTTGGACTTTTAGCTAATGTAGTTTGGACTTCAGCCGGTCCTTGCTCTGTTGATGGATTTGAAGAAGTTCGCGCAGGGCTGCGCCAAAAGTTTGGTCACGTCACGGTCTTTAGCGTAGATAAATTCCCGCGTATGGTTGATTACATTATTCCGTCTGGCGTTCGAATTGCAGATGCTGATCGAGTTCGCTTAGGTGCTCACTTGGCACCAGGCACAACGGTTATGCACGAGGGTTTTGTTAACTTCAACGCCGGGACTTTGGGAACATCTATGGTTGAAGGTCGAATCTCGGCTGGTGTCGTTGTTGGTGATGGCAGCGATGTCGGAGGCGGCGCATCCATTATGGGTACGTTAAGCGGAGGCGGCAAAGAGGTAATCTCAGTTGGAGAAAAATGTTTGCTGGGTGCAAACTCCGGACTTGGAATTTCACTGGGCAATAACTGCGTCATCGAAGCTGGTACTTATATAACTGCAGCGGCAAAGGTGCGCTTACCAGATGGAGAAATAGTTAAAGCTGGTGCGTTATCAGGTGCAAATGACTTACTCTTTAGAAGAAACTCATTGGATGGTTGCTTAGAAGTTGTAATACGCACTGGCACTTGGGGCGGACTTAACTCAATCCTTCACGCAAATTAAGCGCTAACTAGTAACAATCAAGAACCACGCAGATGGAAGTTTGCTCCGACTTCTAAATGTTTCACCGGTTAAAGTGGCTACCGCTCCCGTTGATGAAGTTGCCTGAATTTGATCAACCGTTCCCACCGGATTTAGCGAGATAACCTGTAACGAAACCACATCGGGCAGCAGAAACGCGGCAGCGATAACTGATTGGGTGACCTGGCGTGACCAGCTAGCAAACCTGGAATTAAACCGCACATCTACGCTCGCCGAATCAGGAACGCTCTGCGTATATGGAGTTGCTGTTCCCCAGGCATGTTCTGAAGTTTCGGTGGCACCGCCGGTAGATGAGGAGAAGTAAGCGGTGATCGGTACACCATCGTAAGTAACAATCTGACCCACGGTGCTATCTACAGCGCTCTTCCAGAACTTTCCAAAGAAAGGTTCGCTCTCTTTAGAGAAACCTACGAAAGATTGATCACTAATTGAGTTGTACAGGTGGCAATCACAAGCGCTTCTAATTCGAGTCGATTTTGCAAGTGCATAAGTTCTGGATGCGATCGCCTGAGCCTGCAAGGCAGCAGTCGGCCAAGAGGAAGGAACTTCGCCGATCCCCCACAAATACTCATCCTGCAATCTAACTGAATTTATAATCGCTAAACGTTTTCCGAGCTTCTTATCTTTAATTATCTTAAATTCCATTTGACCGTAACGATATCTATTGACCGAAGTATTGGCGGTTACTGATAAAACGGTCGCGGGTCCATCCATATAACGAGTGCCACTCCAGCGGAGGGTAAAGACTTTGCCATTGGTTACCTGCGTTACTTTTGAACCTCGCGTCGTGGAGATATTTAAATCGCTATTTACTAAATCAATGTTTAGCGTTGTTTTGCTGGGTAAAGTCAGAAGCGCGTTTGAGGTTTGGGTTTCACCAAGAGCGCCTGCATATAGTTCTAACTTCGCCCCGCGAGAATCGCTCCTAATCTTTGTAGATTTCAGTAAGCTCCCAATGTTGATACGTAAAATCTGTGAATCTGTAGCAGTTTCAACTTTGGTTCCGGTGTAATAATAAGTAAGAATCGAAGTCGCTGACTCGCCACCGATCGCTTTAGCTCTGGCTCCAATCTGACTCATACCGACGCCGTGACCATAACCACTACCTGTGAAAGAAAAGCTAGCGGGCAGCGCGGCAGCGCTATTTGCCAGAGGAATTAGCGTTAAGCCCAGGGTCGC
>CANHRF010000103.1 GCA_947463335.1 Actinomycetota bacterium | reverse complement strand
TCTCAGCAATTTACCTAATTAAGTAAGCAACCACAAAGAAGAAACGGAAAACATTTTGAAGCGTCTCTCCAGATTTCGCAGACATCGTGCGGTAGCTCCTCTTCTCTTAGTGCTTGCTTTGCTTGGTATCGGAACAACGTTTTCTGTCGCAGGTGCTGCAACTGGCGCACCGATGACCGCTGCCGAGCGCACTGCGCTAATTGAAGAGGGCAAGCAGATCTTTCTAAAGGGATGTTCTTCTTGCCACGGCCTTAACGCCGAAGGCGCAGCAATTGCCCCATCTCTAATCGGAGTTGGCGCTGCTTCTGTAGATTTCCAAGTTGCTACCGGTCGTATGCCAATGGCAGATATGAGCGCACAAGCGATGCGTAAAACTCCGGTTTACGACGAGAAGGAAGTAGAAGCTCTCGCAGCTTATGTCGCTTCCCTTGCACCTGGTCCAGGTATTCCCGGTGACGAATTACTTAACTACGAACGCGATGGATCTGTTGCTGAAGGTGGCGAACTCTTCCGTACAAATTGCGCGATGTGCCACAACTTTGCTGGACAAGGTGGAGCACTTACCCAAGGTAAGTACGCACCAACGGTTATGGGTGTAACACCGCGACATATTTACGAAGCAATGATTACAGGTCCACAATCGATGCCGGTCTTCTCTGATAAAACTCTCACACCAGAAGAGAAACTCTCTGTTATTAAATGGATTAAATCTGTAGAAGTCGAACCACAGCTTGGTGGAGCAGCGCTTGGTCGCGTTGGTCCAGTTACTGAAGGTCTTTTGGTTTGGACTTTAGGACTTGGAATGTTAATTGGCGTTGCAGTGTGGCTAGCGATGAAGGCGAGATAGAGAAGTTATGTCTAACGAAATCGAAGCTATAAAAGATCCCGGACTACCAGCCCACGTTCATCGCCGTGCAGATACCGATCCAAAGGCTGCTCAAAAAGCAGAGCGACAAGTTGCGATTCTCTTTATGCTCTCTGCCCTCGGCACACTTACCTTAATTGGTTCTTATATTTTTATTCCGCAAGATGTATTTATCTTCTTCCCAATTCTTGGCAGTACTAATGCACATCAACTCTTCTTAGGTCTTGGTATGGCCGCATCACTCTTCTTTATCGGAATGGGCGCTATTCACTGGGCAAAGACGCTGATGCCCGATGAAGAAGTAGTAATTCAACGCCACGAATTTCGTTCACCTGATGAAGATCGCGCCGAGTTTGTAAAAGCTGCCAAAGAAGGCGCAGCTGCTGCAGGACTTGGTCGTCGTTCTCTGATCAAGCGCAGCCTCGGTCTTTCACTCGGGTTAGTTGGCCTCTCCCCTCTTATCTTGCTTCGTGACCTTGGCCCACTTCCAGGCGATTCGCTAACAAAGACATCTTGGAAGGCGGGCACTCGCTTAGTTACAGATCCAGGCGATCGTCCAATTCGTCCAGAAGATCTAGAAGTTGGCGCGGTTGCGCAGACACTTCCTGAGGTTGCACCTGGCACTCACCGTAAACTTTCAGATATTGCTAAAGATGCTGTCCTTCTGATTCGTCTTCGTCCAGAAGAATTTAACTTAGATGCAGAGCGCCTTTCTTGGACGCACGAAGGCATCATCGCCTTCTCAAAGATCTGTTCTCATATGGGTTGCGCAGTTGCGCTTTATGAACAGCAGACAAAGCACCTGCTCTGCCCTTGCCATCAGACAACATTTGATGTGACCCGCGCCGCTAAAGTCATCTTCGGCCCAGCCGCTCGCCCCTTGCCTCAACTCGCGATAAAGGTGGATTCCGAGGGATACTTGGTCGCACAAAGTCCGTTTACCGAACCTGTAGGACCTAGCTTCTGGGAGCGCTCATCATGACAGCACGCGAAAGAATCGCCGGTAACGTAGCAAACTACGTCGATGAGAGAACTGGCGCTGCCAAATGGATGAAGAAGAACCTGACAAAGGTCTTCCCTGATCACTGGTCATTCTTGCTCGGAGAGATCGCGCTCTACTCATTTGTAATCTTGCTTCTCTCCGGAACCTTTCTAACATTCTGGTTCGATCCATCGCAACGTGAAGTTATTTACGAAGGAAGTTACGAACCGCTTGCCGGCATTGAAATGTCTGCGGCCTATGCCTCAACTCTAGATATCTCATTTGAGGTGCGTGGCGGTTTATTGATGCGCCAGATTCACCACTGGGCAGCTTTGATCTTTATGGCAGCGATTGTTGTTCACTTGATGCGCGTATTTTTCACTGGTGCTTTCCGCAAGCCACGCGAATTTAACTGGATCATCGGCGTTGGGCTACTAACGCTAGGAATCGTTGAAGGTTTCTTGGGTTACTCACTTCCAGATGATCTACTTTCCGGAACTGGTATCCGTATCGCACAAGCAATTATTCAGGCACTCCCCGTGGTTGGTACTTATCTCTCATTCTTTGCCTTCGGTGGTGCATTCCCGGGTGAAGCTTTCATTCCGAGAATTTATATCGTTCACGTATTGATCTTGCCTGGCATTTTTCTCGCCTTGATTACCGTTCACTTGATGTTGGTCTGGTACCAGAAGCACACTCAATATCCAGGTCCAGGACGCACTGAAAAGAACGTAGTTGGATATCCACTATTGCCGGTCTACATGGCAAAAGCTGGCGGATTCTTCTTTATTGTCTTCGGTGTAACTGCCTTCCTTGGCGCAGTCGCTTCGATTAACCCAATCTGGTTATACGGTCCTTACACACCTGGACAAGTAACCGCTGGCTCGCAACCCGATTGGTATATGGGTTGGCTCGATGGCTTGGTGCGAATGGCGCCTCCACTTGAAACTTATCTCTTCGGTTACACGATCTCGTGGAATATCTTGATTCCGGGTCTGATAGTTCCGGGAATTATCTTTACAGGAATGGCGCTCTATCCATTTATCGAAAGCTGGATAACTGGTGATAAGCGTGAACATCACCTACTTGATCGTCCTCGGAATGCGCCAAATCGCACAGCGCTCGGCGTAATGTCGATAACCTTTATGTTGGTTGCGTTAATTAACGGTGGTAACGACATTCTTGCGACTACATTCGATCTTACGATTAACCAGATGATGTGGTTCACGCGTATTGCAATCTTCGTACTTCCACCGATTGCCTTTGTGGTAACTAAGCGCCTCTGTCTCTCGCTACAACGCGCTGATCGCGAACTCGTTCTGCACGGACGTGAGACCGGACGTTTGGTGATGATGCCTCACGGTGAGTTTGTAGAAGTACACGAGCCAATCTCTGCTGAAAAGGCTTGGTTGTTGACTCAGCACGAACAGAATCCGCCGCTAGAACTTGAAGAGTTTGATGCAGCAGGTGTTCGTCGCCCTAAGGCGCTTAAGAACAGGCTACGTGCTCGCCTCAGCAAGGCGCACGCGGTCGCAGTTCCTAAAGCGACTGCAGCAGATCTCAAAGAGATCGAACACCACTAACTCTCGCAGATCGCCTTTAATCTAACCAGGCTCTTTGCCATCCACTTTGGGTTGCGCTCAAGAGATCCGGTTGCAACCAGCCATTTATCGGCAAAGCGCGGAATGTTTCTCGCATCAAAAGTCTCAGTCACTTCTGTGCGACCGTTTCCTAAATCCTTAAGTTCATAGCTCCACGTCCACTTCATTAAGTGGCACCAAGAAATCTTCCGACCTTCTTCAAAGGCAACGACCTTGTTGGAGATGCGATACGGAACTCTGATCTTCATCGCCATAGCGAATTTAGCGCCAAGGTAGAGGCGCTCAGGTCCGGAGATACTCCCCTGCAGCGTGCCTGAGCCATCAAAGAGTGCGTGCGCACGAGGATCTGCTATTAGGTCAAAGATCTGTTCTGCAGGTGCATCGATGACAATTCGCGCTGCTGTCGTGCGCGGCAACCCTAAATCAAGTATTTCAGCTCTAACTTTATCCATTTACAGATTGTAAAGATAAAAGAGGTTAGTGAGGAGCGTTTTCAGGCAGTGGCTTCTCGTACTCAGTTACGAAGCCAATAATGCTGATTACTAAAGCGCCAACTCCAATAAGAGTCATCCACCATCCCACGAGCAGTGAAAGAGCGGTAACCATAGAACTCAGAGCTACCGGTAGCGGCCACCAAGAGTGAGGGCTATAGAAACCCAACTCCCCCGCGCCTTCAGCGATCTCTGCATCTAAGCGATCTTCAGGCAGGTCGCGGCCGATTCGCTTATCGGTAAACCAGAGATAGAAACCAACCATTCCAGCAAGACATGCAGATAAGAGCATGCCTGAAATCCCGACGGCTTCTCCACCTAAGAAGTAATAGATGAGGGTCATTACCACGTAGAAAATTGATAGGCCTACAAAGAGGCGCCAGTTAGTTTTCATTAATGTCCTTCAGTCTTAATGTGTGGATGATGTAAATCGAAAGCTGGTCGCTCAGAACGAATGCGAGGCATAGTTAGGAAGTTGTGGCGTGGTGG
>CANHRF010000102.1 GCA_947463335.1 Actinomycetota bacterium | reverse complement strand
CACATATTGGCTTATGAAGGCGAATCAAATTGGTTCTGGTTTGAAGGAAACTTCGAATCCTATGAAGAGAATAAAATATCCCGACTAGGCGCAGATGCGGCGCGACCTCATCGCGCCACTTACAGAAAGCTAACTCGATAATGAAATATCTAAATAAGCAATTTGTCCGTTGGGATGACCTTGATGCAATGGGCCACGTCAACAATGCGAAATACTTGACCTTCGCCCAAGAAGCGCGCTTCATCTGGTCAACCTCAGTATTTTCATCGGCAATGAACGCCTCAACTCTTATCGAAATGGTCGTCGCTCGAGCTGAAGTAGATTTCTTTGAGCCAATTTATGAAGGCGGACGATTCGTTGATGTTGAGATCTCAGTCGAGAAGATTGGCAACTCTTCTTTCGTAGTTCTTTACACAATCGGCGATGAAGGTAAAACCTTCGCCAAGGTAAAGACCGTGCAGGTTGCAATCTCACTAGAGACAAAGAAGTCTCGCCCGTTGACCGATAAGGAAAAAGAGTTCCTTACCAAGTACCTGGAGTCGAATTAATTGAGCCACGTTCTCGCCTCACGTAAAGAACGCCCTTGGTGGCGCGATGCTGTTACCTATCAAATTTACATTCGCTCATTCGCGGATTCCAATGGCGATGGCATCGGAGACGTTGAAGGCATTCGCTCACGCCTTCCTTATCTAAAGCAACTCGGAATCGATGCAATCTGGATTACACCTTGGTATCCATCACCACAGAACGATCATGGTTACGACGTTTCTGATTACTTGGATATCGAACCGCAATATGGAACTTTGGCTGATGCAGAAAAGTTAATTAAAGCTACTCACGAGCACGGCCTGAAATTGATTGTTGACATTGTTCCTAACCACACAAGCGATCAACATAAATGGTTTCAAGCTGCGCTAAAAGCAGCGCCGGGATCACCAGAACGCGATCGCTATATCTTCCGCGATGGCAAAGGACCAAATGGTGAATTACCACCAAACAACTGGGAAGCCGTTTTCGGAGGATGTGCTTGGGAGCGCGTTATTGAAGCCGATGGAAAACCTGGGCAGTGGTACTTACACCTCTTTGCAATTGAGCAACCAGATTTAAATTGGGAAAACCCAGAAGTTCGATCACATCTCGAAGATGTTTTAAAGTTTTGGTTAGATCGTGGCGTTGATGGTTTCCGTATCGATGTTGCCCACGGAATGGTTAAGTATCCTGGTTTGCCAGATATCCCTGAAGTAAATACAACTTCAGAAATGTTAGCTCCACACGAACGTCCATTCTGGGATCAAGAAGGTGTTCACGAGATTTACAGATCGTGGCGCAAGATCCTTGATTCATATCCTGGCGAACGCATGGCTGTCGCTGAAGCTTGGGTTAGTCCAGCTTCTCGAATTGCGCGATATGTACGTGCCGATGAATTACAGAACTCATTTAACTTTGAAATGTTGACCACTTTGTGGAACGCCGATGAGATTCGAGCGAAGATTGATAATTCAATGGAAGCACTGTTAGAAGTTGGTGCGCCACCTTCTTGGGTCTTTAACAATCACGACGTAGTTCGCTCTGTTGACCGCTTAGATTTAGGCTTAACAAATAACGGCGAATCAACTTTCACACGTCAAGGCGATCCGGCTAAATTCAATATTGCCCGCGGCACACTGCGCGCGAAGAGCGCAACGCTAATGACGCTGGCACTTCCTGGCGGAACCTACCTTTATCAAGGTGAAGAACTAGGTCTGCCTGAAGTTCGCGATCTTCCAGAAGATCGATTAACTGATCCACGCTGGAAGATGAGTGGATATAAGGATCGTGGCCGCGATGGTTGTCGCGTTCCACTTCCTTGGAAGACAGAGCCAACTGGTGGCTTTGGTTTTTCAACAAATGAACTTCTGGAACTTGATCAAGCTTGGTTACCTATGAGTCCTTGGATGGGGAATTTTTCCGCCGAATCACAAGATGGCGTTGCTGGATCAACTTTAACCATGTATCGCGAAGCTTTGGCGCTACGTAAATTAGAAGAAGGCTTAGGCGATGGTCCAATGACTTGGATCGAAGCCGGCAAAGATGTCGTTGCATTTTCTCGCCCTGGCAATTTTGCTTGCTTCATCAACTTTGGTGCGGCAATCGAGATCCCAAATGGAGCAAAGGTTCTGATTTCTAGCGGCCCGCTTGAAGGAAATTTAATCCCAACCGATACCGCAGTTTGGTTGCGCTTGGCTTAAATGAATTCAACTCGTCGCAAGATACATCCGGGTTGGATAGCGGTTGCAGTCACCTTTGCAACCTTAATGGCTACCGCCGGATTTCGATCTGCGCCATCGGTACTAATCGTCCCACTTGAAGATGCCTTCGGTTGGTCGCGTTCTGAAATCTCCTTGGCAGTTGCGATCAATGTTCTTCTCTTTGGTTTAGTTGCTCCGTTTGCGGCTGCGCTTATGGAAAAGTTCGGCATCCGCAAAGTTGTTATGTCTGCGCTAACAACGGTTTCTTTCGGAGCATTTCTAACAATCTTTATTCAAGCACCTTGGCAGTTAATTGCTACCTGGGGTGTAATCGTCGGGGTCGGAACAGGGTCGATGGCCTTGGTTTTCGCCGCAACGGTTGCTAATCGGTGGTTCGTCGAAAAGCGTGGAATTGTTACTGGCTTATTGACCGCTGCAACCGCAACCGGACAGTTGATCTTCTTACCTGGACTTTCACAACTAGCAAATACTTATGGCTGGAAATCAGTATCCATAACAGTTGCTTCATTTTCGCTAGCGGTAGTTCCATTTATCTATATCTTTTTGCGAGAAAAGCCAGCAGATCTCGGCTATCTGCCATATGGTGCACCTGATGATTGGCAAGAGCCAGCTAAGAGTGAACTAGGTGCGGCAGCTCTTGCAGTTGATACTTTAAAGCAGGGTTCAAAGAATAAAGATTTTTGGTATTTAGTTGGTTCATTTTTTGTTTGCGGACTATCAACCAGCGGTTTGATAGGTACTCACTTTATTCCTGCGGCACACGACCATGGAATGCCAACAACGCTTGCCGCTTCATTACTGGCGATGGTTGGTGTCTTTGATGTTATCGGCACTGTTTGCAGCGGATGGCTAACCGATCGTTATGATCCTAGAAAATTGCTCTTTTTTTACTACGGTCTCCGCGGGTTATCTCTCTTCTTATTGCCTTCGATTTTATTTAGCACCATTCATCCATCAACACTTGTCTTTGTAATCTTCTATGGTCTTGATTGGGTAGCAACTGTGCCGCCCACGATAATGCTCTGTCGCGCAGTGCTCGGTCCACAGCGCGCCAGCGTTGTCTACGGATGGGTCTTTGCCGCCCACCAAATTGGTGGCGCAGTTGCGGCATTTGGCGCAGCTATCTTGCGTGTACAAATTGGTGATTACGCCGTTGCTTTCTATATCAGCGGTGCGCTTTGTATCGTTACCGCTTATTTTGTTTTACAAATTGCAAAAGGCGTGGACGATAAGGTTTTACGAACATGACCACTTTCTATGAAGAAGTTGGGGGAGAGCCGTTCTTTAACGACTTCGTCTCTCAGTTCTATGCACGTGTAGCAACAGATCCGATCTTGCGTCCGATGTATCCAGAACAGGATATGAAAGGCGCAGCGCTGCGGTTAAAGATGTTCCTTGAACAATATTGGGGCGGACCAACGACATACTCAGATGAACGCGGACATCCGCGTTTGCGTATGCGCCATGCGGGATTTCATATTGATCTTGCAGCTCGCGATGCTTGGCTAGCTTGTGCGCTCGGTGCTTTAGAGGGAATGGAAATGACCGACGCTAATCGCGCGCAGCTACGCGGGTATCTTGAAATGGCAGCGCACGGAATGGTTAACGCTTCTGAGAACCGTTCCCTACAACCATAATTTCGCCATTTCGAACATACCAAAGTACATTCTTCTTATCGCGAATAGTTGTTATGCGTAATCCAACTTTTTCAACCACTCCTTCAATATCTAAAACTTTAATCTCGTCGCCAACTCCATACTGATCTTCAATCAACATAAAGATTCCAGATAAAATATCGCGAACTAAAGTTTGGGCACCGAGGCCAATAGCAACACCAATCACACCTGCAGATGCGATTACGGGACCGAGGTTAAAACCAAATTCGCCCAAGATCATGCCGAGTGCGATGATCCAGATAACCGCTTTAAGTATTGAAGTAAGAACAGATCCTGTGGTGCGGGCGCGTTCGGCTTGGCGCTTAGCAAACCCTGGGCCTGGCGTTAAGTCAGCGGTCGCTAGTTTGGCAATGGCGCGGTCAATGGCGCGATGACCGATGCTGTGGCTGATCCAGGCCGCAACCAGAACGGTGAAGATACGCAGCGGTGATCCGCTCAGCCATTCGAGAATATTTCGGGTCTGCTCGCTCATAGATCAAACTCTATGCCAATTCTTTACCAAAAATTGACCCGTAAATGCCCCTATCTTGAAGATTCTTAGTGCAAGAT
>CANHRF010000101.1 GCA_947463335.1 Actinomycetota bacterium | reverse complement strand
GCTCACGGATTAGTCGCCCTTGATTGGCAGAGCGGCAATCGTTCTACTCTGGTGGACCACCAACTTTCTGGGCTAATAATGGGCTTAACGCTCTCCACAAAACCTGAAGAGATTTACCGCGCCATTGTTGAATCAACTGCCTATGGCGCACGCAAGATAGTGCAGACTTTTAATGAATCCGGAGTTCCAGTTAAAGAGTTCATTGCAGCTGGTGGATTGATAAAAAATGCATTTGTAATGCAGATTTATGCCGATGTATTAAATATGCCGATCACCATCATCAATTCGGCACAAGGCCCAGCTCTAGGATCCGCTATTCACGCTGCAGTCGCTGCGGGTGCATATAAAGATGTGCAGAGCGCGGCAGCGGCAATGGGTGGAGTAGCAATAGAGCGCTATCAGCCAAATCGAGCCAATGCGCAGGTTTACGATGAACTTTATAAGCATTACAACGATCTTTACGAAAGTTTCGGACACAATGGGGCAATGCATTCACTTCGCGCGATACGAGATCGCGCCCTGACTGGATCGGCAAATTAAAATGGCGGCTAAAGAAGATTTACAGAATAAAGTCTGCAAGTTAAACATTGATTTGCAGCGATACGGTTTAGTCGCTTGGACCGCGGGTAATGTCTCTGAACGTATGGCTGATGGAAAAAGTTTCATGATCAAACCCAGTGGCGTTAGTTATGAAGATCTAAAACCATCACAAATGATTATCTGCGATTTAGATGGCAAGGTAATAGAAGGAGAACTCTCTCCTTCTAGCGACACATTTACTCACGCTTATATATATCGCCATATGCCAGAAGTCGGCGGAGTTGTTCATACCCACTCAAACTATGCCGCTGCGTGGAGTGCGATTCATAGCCCAATTCCTTGTGCGCTTACCGCAATGGCCGATGAATTCGGTGGCGAAATTCCGCTTGGCCCATTTGCGCTAATTGGCAACGATGCAATCGGTAAAGGAGTTGTTGAAACCCTTACTGGACACAGATCTTCGGCGGTAATTATGAAAAATCACGGAGTGTTTTCAATCGGTAAAGATGCAACTGCTGCAGTTAAATCCGCGGTGATGTGTGAAGATGTTGCGAAGACAACTTGGATAGCGAAGACCCTAGGACCACTGCAATTGATCGACCAGGCGAGCATCGATAAGTTGTACGACAGATATCAAAATATCTACGGCCAGCGCGATAAATAAGCCTATTTTCTTCGGAATTTCAATTGCTGTAATGATTGTGGGAAGATTGGCCAATGGCAAACGATGAACGCTTAACCCTCTCGGTCGACTGCGGAGGACTCTTTCTAAAGAGTTGTGTTCTTGATGAATCCGGAACAATGCACTCAAAGCCAGGTCGGATTGAAACGCCATACCCACTTTCTCCGCAACGTTTCATTGACACAATGAAAGAGATTTCGGATTCGCTACCAACTACCTACCGCGCAACAATCGGTATGCCCGGAATGATTCGTCACGGGGTAGTTATCTCAACTCCGCATTACATGACGAAGAGTGGACCGCGCACCCGTATAGATCCTGAACTCCAAGAACAATGGAGTGGTTTCGATATGCAGAGCGCGCTTTCTAAGAAGTTAGAAATGCCAACACGGGTATTAAATGATGCTGAAGTTCACGGCGCTGGAATTATCTCTGGTTCTGGATATGAAGTTGTTATTACTCTCGGCACCGGACTTGGATTTGCGATTTTCTACGGTGGATCACTTTCACCACATATTGAATTCTCACACGCACCTGTGCGTCGTGCGACAACTTACGACACTTGGATTGGTGAGCACGAACGTCGCCGCTTAGGAAATGCCTTTTGGTCACGGCGAATTCGCGCAATGGTTGATGAGCTCCGCCCAGTCTTTATGTGGGATCGCCTTTATATTGGCGGCGGAAATGCCCGTTGTATTCGACAAGCAGATCTAGATCGTATGGGCGATGAGATTGTTATCGTGCCGAACGCCGCCGGAGTAGCGGGCGGAGTGCGCGCTTGGACTCTAGAACAATATAAGTAATTACTTAATCTTTAGATTAAATTTGCCAGCGGCAATACCAGCAAATTCTGCTGCGCCAGTAGCGCCTGCTTCTTGTGCATCTGAAACCCGATAACTTCCGAACTGCCGCTCTTTTGCAAAGGCAATCACTGGATTCTTAATCCAACCACCTGCGATTACAACGTTATTTGCCTTTCCGGTGAATTTCTCGATTAGCGCGATCATCTCAGCTGAGTCATCGACTAAATGTTCGACCGTTGCGCGAAACAGTGCGGCAGGAGAAACTGCATCATCTAAATTTGTTACCGATAGACCGTGGTAATTATTAACAACTCGCATTGCACTTGCCGTGGGATCAATCGCCAGAGCTGCATTTCCAAGGTCAATTTTCTGATCGCGCGAAGTCATGCCGACTAATGCACATGCGCGCTCCAGAGTTAAGCCAGTTGGCAGCGCCCCAAGCAAGGTGTAATGGTCTGCAATAACCGAGCAACTAAGTCCAACATTTGCAGCGGCTAACTCTGCAATCGCTTCTCGCTTTAGTGGAGCTTTAAATGTGCGCAAGAGCGCCTCTGCTGTTCCCATTGAATCAAAGAGCGAACCCTCGTTTATTGCTCCACAGTAATACGCTGCGGTGAAATGATCGTGCCCGGCGATAGTAATTATTGCACCACGTAAATTCTCGGGCGCTTCTTTGTTAACGACTCCAATTGCCTCGCCAGCAACAACTAAACGAGCTAAGAAATCTTTTCCACCGCCAACTAAAGCGATCGCTTCTTCCCAGGGTTTGCGTGATTCAACATCAAAGAAGCCAGTTCTGCTAACTAGCGAGAGCTCATTAACCATTTCTGCGCCAAGACAGTAAGCCACCCATTCAGGTGCAGAGAGAAAGTATTTTGCTTTCTTGGACTCCGGATAATTTTCATTGAACCAGAGCACTTTAGAAATCGTGACAATCTCATTTAACTGCGCTCCAGCACGCGCGCGGAATTCGAAATCGCCTAACTCCTTAAGAATTGGCTCGGTGATTCCACGCGGATCGTGCCAAGCTAAACCGGGAGCGAGCGGCCGGCCCGCTGCATCCATCAATACGCCAGTTTCACTAAATCCCGTGAAACCTATTGCGATTACCTTTCCGCCAGCGAGTTCAGCAGCTTTTGATGCAACAGTAATTACCGTCTGTGCAAGCAGCACCATATCTATCTCACTGAAATTCTTAATATGTTTCCAGGGAGTTGGTTCTGCATATTCAGCGAGAACTTGCAGATTCAAATCAGTTGCTACCGCTTTAAGGCGCGATGTGCCGATATCTACCCCGATTAAAATTTCTTGCATTTTTTACTCGGCGACTCGTGCCAAATCTGCAAGCGGTGGTCTACAGACAATTGCATTTGCTCCAGAGAGAGAATAAGCGCCAGCTGCGAAAGGAATCACAACCGCATCACCTTTAGTAATCGACATCTGAGGAGCGTTGGCAAATGAAATTTCACCTTCACCATCTAGAACCAGAACAATGGCAAATCCCGCAGGCAGGTCTCCACTTCCTGGCGCTAGGTGGGCACGGAAATATCCATCTGATTTAAGCGGTAGAACTGAACGGAAAGATCCGCCCGAGAAAATGTTATGAGTGATTAGCGAATCGAATTCTCCATCAGTTAGCGGGTCAAGTTTTAGCGCATCTGTAACTGTTTCAAAACCTAGCCCAAGATGGCCATCTTTAATTCCATCTACCGCAAAACCCTCCCACTCTAAAAGAGCAGATAAGTCAGTTGGTTCTTGTAATTCAAGAACGAATATTCCGGCATCAATTGCATGTGCTACACCAGCCGGAACCAGAACAGCATCGCCAACTTTTACCTCGGTGCGGCGCAAAGATGCCAACAACGCTGCAGAATCTTGCGCGCGAACCAATTTAAGTAGATCTTCTTTATTTTGTTTAGCCGAAAATCCCAAACCAACACCAGAACCAGCAGGCGCTTCCAAAATAATCCAAGCTTCTGTTTTTCCGTGATCTAAACCAAGATGTGTCTTCGCAAAGGCTTTATTTGGATGGTAATGAACCGGAAGTCTTTGATCGGGATCAAGTAACTTAACTAAAATCTCTGTTGATAATCCAAAATTTGTAACATGATCTGCGCCGAGCCAACCATCTGGATCTGCCTTGATCGCATCACGCAACAAAGAGCCGTCGGCTAAATGCGACAGGCCTTGTTCGGATTCCCCAAAGCGAGTTGTAATCGAACCGATCCACTCTTCTGGACGCATGGGACCGCCAGGTCCGTGGCGCAACGCACCGATGCGATTTCCTCCACGATAAAAGTGATCAAATTGATTGGAGGGAAGTTTGGCTGGGGTAGTTGAACTCTGCGACATGGTTCTAGACTACTTGTAGGGTTAACAAATTGACCAGCGAAAATGGAGTTACTTAAATGTCTGATGTATCTATTCGCCTAAAGCGCCTATTTAATAATGGCCG
>CANHRF010000100.1 GCA_947463335.1 Actinomycetota bacterium | reverse complement strand
TGAGCAGCGGCAGTTAAAAGTAGCGATGAAGCAGGATCAGCCAAATCGCTCTTCGCAATCTCTAACGCGACAGCGGCGCGACGTTGCAATAAACCATCGAGATTTGCCCAACTTGTTTCCACGCGATGATGTAAACGATCTAACCGAGTCGCCGAATAAGATAAGTACCAAAGCGCGAAGATAACTAAGAAGGCGATAAGAAAATACTTTTCCATCTAATTGCCTTCCCGACCTAAGAAGCGATTCCAAGCACGATTCTCTGAAGACAGGGTAACGCCCTTGCTGCCCACCAACGCCATTTCATAAATTGAGTAAATATCTTCTGCGACGACATCCCAATCAAAGCGCTGTGCGTAGACCTTGCCTCTCTGCGCCAAGGCTTTACGTTTCTCGCCTTCGCGCAGCAAATCAATAACAACTTTCGCGAGTTCCTGTGGATTCTCCGATTCAAAGAGCGCTCCATATTCCCCATCACCCAAGAGCGATTCAAAGGCTGGAATATCACTCGCCACAACGGCTGCGCCACCCGCAAGCGCTTCGGCGAGAATGATTCCGAAGGATTCTCCCCCTGTGTTAGGCGCTATGTACAAAGCGACCGACGAAAGAAAATCTGCTTTCTCTTTCTCGCTAATGCGACCTAAAAATTCAAAGCGATGACGCAGTTGTGGATCAATCTGATCTTGTACTTCTTTACTGTCTCCTGGTCCCGCTACCAATACTCTGACATCTGGTGCAAAGCGTGAAATTATCGGAAGCGCTTCGAGCAGAACCGAAAGGCCTTTTCGTGGCTCTTCATATCGCCCGATAAATCCCAGAGTGTTTCCACTCCATTCTTTACGTACCTCACCATCACGATAACGATCTGCATAAATTCCGTTGGGGACCACTACTGCATCTGTTTCTAAATGTTCAGTCAGGGTTGAACGAGCTGCTTCACTGACCGCAATTCGCGCTGTTAGTTTTTCAATAACCGGTTCCAGAATCGGCCCAATCGCAAAGATCGCTTTCTGGCGTTTAGCTGCGGCGTGGAATGTTCCAACTAGCGGCCCTTCCGCCGCCCAGCAAGCTAGTAATGAAATTGAGGGAATCGCAGGTTCGTGTAAATGCAACAAATCGAATTTGCCATTGCTAATCCATTGTCTAACCCGCGCAAAGGCGATCGGTCCGAATAGCACGCGGGCAACGGCGCCATTGTAAGGAATCGAAATCGGTTTACCGGCGCTAGTTACATAATCCGGAATCGCTTCTTCATCAATCACTGGCGCAAGCACTGAAACATAATGACCTTTTGCGATTAGATACTCGGCCAAATCACGAACATGGTTTTGTACACCGCCCGGCGTATCCCAACCATAAGGGCAGACCAATCCGATTCGAAGTTTCTTTAGCGGCATTAGCTTCGCTCCTGAAAGTCGCCATCAACCCAGATTCGCTGCAACATATGCCAATCTTCTGGCGTTCTAGAAATTCCTTCTGCAAATAGATCGGCACATCGCTGCACAACAACTGAAACCTTTTCGGTCTCAGTGCCTGAACTTGGAACCACAACGCTATTGAATTCGATATGAATTCCAGCTTTTGTGTACGAGACATGCGCTGTGATTAGTGGGATGCCAGTGCGAATCGCGAGAAGTGCCGCGCCCGCAGGCATACGTGCGGGATATCCAAAGAAATTAACGGCCACGCCACTGCGGGAAAGATCACGATCTGCGACTAAAGCAATAAGAGCTCCCTCGCGTGCTCTCTGCATCAGCGCTCCCATTGATCTACTGTCAGTAGACAGGACTTCCATTCCCATGTTCTGTCGGTACTCAAGAAATTTGTTAAAGAGCACTTCCGGCTTTAACTTCTCCGCAACCGTAACCAATGGAAAACCCATTGCGCAGAAATAAGATCCTGCGTGATCCCAGTTTCCAGAATGCGGCAGGGTAACAACCACGCCTCTTCCATCTTTCATTGGACCAGTCAACAACTCTTCACGAGTTACCGTAACGCTGCCAAAGATTCTCTCTTTCGACCAGTCAGGTGAGCGAAAGGTGTCGCACCAGTAACGCATATAAGACGAAATCGCTCTTGCCATGAGTTGATCCATCTCACTGGAACTCTTTTCAGGGCAGACTCTTTCTAAATTGCTGCGCAACCTCTTCATCCGCGGACCATTTCGCCGAAGAGTTACCTCGCCTATTTTTTCAAAGAGCGAGTAAGCAGATTTCTCCGGGAGCGCTCTTACCAATTTCCATCCAGCGAAATATGCGGATGCAACGAGAAAATCTAAATTCATCTTCTTTACAACGCCGCCTTGACTATTCTAACTCTCTGAAAAACTGTCACCGTTGCCAGAACGAGTAACGTCCACACGCCAATGGCTAGTGCAAATGGAACGCCCAGCCCTTCGAGTCCAATGGCGGTGAGTGCAATGATTAAACGCTCGGTGCGTTCAGCGATTCCCCCCGAACATTCGATTCCTAAAGACTCCGCTTTCGCTCTTATGTAAGGTACTAAAGTTCCTACGACTAGTGCGCCAAGTGCAACCGGCAACAATGGATCTTCGATCTCAATAAGAGCAAGAATTAATCCAATTAAAATCGCAGAATCAGTAACTCGATCAATTGTTGAATCTAGGAATCCGCCCCATTTACTTGCGCCCTTGGCAGAAATCCGCGCCATAGTTCCATCAAAGAGATCGCTAAGTGCAAAGAAGGAGATAACCAGCGTTCCTATAAAAAACTCTTGTTTTGGGTAGAAATAGAGCGCGCTAAAAACCAGACCAGCAGCACCAATGAAGGTGACAGCATTAGGCGTTAGGCCAAGGCGAAGAGCACCTCGCGCGATGGGATTGATGGCGCGGGTTACGGCGGGTTTTAAAGAAGCGCTTAACATCACCACCATCGTAGGCTCAAGGGTAGATATTCACCTATTCTGACGCCTGTGAATTCTCATAAACGTATCCACGTATACGGCCACGTATCTGCCCAGCCGCAGGCGGTTGCCAATCTATTTGGCGCGCAACTGGCAAATGAGATCGTCGCTGAATCAGAGCTCGCAATCTTTGCAATCAATCCCGCCGCTGGAATCGATCAGAAAACTATTGATCAATGGCAGGCGCTAAGTGATTACCAACTTCCACGACTGGTTGTGGTCAATGAACTAGATGGCTCCGATGCAGACTTCGAAGATGCGATTATGTTAGCCAACCGAGTCTTCGATCAATTAGTTACTCCCTATCTAGTCCTGCATTCCGAAACGGGAAATCCCATCGCTTTGATCGCATTAGGTGATTTGCAAATAACTGATTACAGCACCAATCCTCCAACTATCTCCGCTAGCGAAAGCGAACACCAGGAGTTAGTCGCAGAGTTCCGTGAAGAGTACTTAGAAGACCTAGCCGCTGCTGGTGATTCCGCGTTTGCCGCAGGTTTATTGTTCCCGGCTATTCCAATCGTGATTTCAAATGGACTCGGCGTAGATATCGTTAAAAGTTATATCGACCTGATTTAAAAGCTAAGTACTTACCAAGCGGCAGCGAGCTCATCGCGAGTCTGCGACAACAGAACCGGCATTACTTTAGTTTGACCAATCAACGGCATGAAGTTTGCATCGCCTGCCCAGCGAGGAACAACGTGTTGATGGATGTGTTCGGCAACACCGGCGCCAGAGATCGCTCCTTGATTCATCCCCAAGTTAAATCCGGCAGGTGCTGAAACTTTTCGCAATGTGACCATGGCATGCGCTGTTAACTCAGATATTTCATCACGTTCATCTCTGGTTAGATCAGTTAAATCGGCGACGTGACGAATTGCGCAGATTAAAAGGTGGCCAGCGTTGTATGGATAGAGATTCATAACGACGTAAGCGTTTTTTCCGCGCGCAACGATCAGACCTTCTTCATCGCTCAACTTTGGTATTCGACAGAAAGGGCACTCGACCGCGTTTTCGGAGAGTGGTCGATTCTCGCCCTTGAGGTACTCCATGCGATGCGGCGCCCAAAGACGTGCCCAACGATCGGGCATTCCGGCGATCTGATCCGCCACAGTTAAACCTGTTTACGATCGCGTATCGCGCTCTGAATTTCTGCGATCGCATCAGCAACGGCGATTCCGTTCTTCTGCTCTCCATTGCGGTAGCGAATAGATACTTTGCCGGCCTTCTGATCTTCTTCACCAGCGATCAACATGTAAGGAACCTTCTGCATCTGGGCATTGCGAATCTTCTTCTGCATGCGATCATCTGATGAATCTAAATCGATTCGGATACCGGCAGATTTAAATTCTTTAACTACGCCAGCTAGGTAATCTGCAAATGCCTCAGCGACTGGAATAGCAGTAACTTGCACAGGTGCAAGCCATGGTGGAAACGCGCCAGAGTAATGCTCAGTTAGAACTCCGAAGAATCTTTCAATTGAACCAAAGAGTGCGCGGTGAATCATTACCGGACGTTGGCGGGTGCCATCTGTTGCTGAGTATTCAAGTTCAAATCTTTGCGGCAATTGGAAATCT
>CANHRF010000099.1 GCA_947463335.1 Actinomycetota bacterium | reverse complement strand
TATTGGCTTTTCCAATTTCACCAACTTTTGTGATTGTTGGTTACTTCATTGCAGGACTTTCGATAGGTGGCTGGGAAGCGTATTGGGTCACCGCAGTACAACGTGAAGTGCCTCAAGAGTTGCAAGGACGCGTATTCAGCATTGACATGGTTGGCACCAGCGGATTGATGCCACTCGGAATGGCGCTAGTCGGTCCAGTCATTGCGCTAACTGGCGAGCGAAGTTTCCTTCTCTTTGCAATCGGATTCCACATTCTCTTCTGCTATCTAGTTCTCCTCGTTCCTGGAGTTAAAGAGTTACGAGATCCTCGAAAGCCACAGCCTGATTCCACTATAAGCGAACAGAATTAGGCTCAATCCAGCCCACCAAGAATTGAGTTAAAAACTACTCTTTACCTATGACTCGAATCGGTGAAACTAGCGACCTGCTGAAATGCTCATTCTGCGGAAAAACTCAGAAGCAGGTTAAAAAGTTGATCGCAGGTCCGGGCGTTTACATCTGTGACGAATGCATCGAACTCTGCAACGAGATCATTGTTGAAGAACTCGCGGAGGCCACAACACTTGGCCTCACAGAACTTCCTAAACCACAAGCTATCTTTGAATTCTTAGATCAATATGTAATCGGTCAAGATCGCGCAAAGAAATCTTTGGCAGTTGCCGTCTACAACCATTACAAGCGCGTTCAATCTGGGCAAGCTAAAAATGAAGATGGCGTTGAACTCGCCAAATCAAATATCTTATTGTTGGGCCCAACCGGTTGCGGTAAAACACTTATGGCTCAAACTTTGGCTCGTATGCTCAATGTTCCATTTGCGATCGCAGATGCAACAGCCTTGACTGAGGCAGGTTACGTCGGTGAAGATGTCGAAAACATCCTTCTCAAGCTTTTGCAGGCCGCTGATTACGATGTAAAGAAGGCCGAAACCGGAATTATTTATATCGATGAAATCGATAAAGTCGCTCGCAAATCTGAGAACCCATCGATAACAAGAGATGTTTCAGGCGAAGGTGTGCAACAAGCGCTCCTAAAGATTTTAGAAGGAACGGTTGCTTCGGTGCCACCACAAGGTGGACGTAAGCACCCACACCAAGAATTTATCCAGATCGATACAACAAACGTTCTATTTATCGTGGGTGGCGCATTCGCTGGCCTAGATAAAATTATTGAGGCGCGCAGCGGAAAAGCTGGAGTTGGTTTTAACGCAACACTTCAGGAAGCCGCGGATAAGAACCGTAAAGATATCTTTGCTGATGTAATGCCAGAAGATCTCTTGAAGTTTGGAATGATTCCAGAATTTATTGGCCGCTTGCCTGTTTTAACTAGCGTTGAAAACTTAGATAAGACTGCGCTGATGGAAATTCTTACCGAGCCAAAGAACGCCCTGGTTAAGCAATATCAGCGCCTCTTCAACCTTGATGATGTGGAATTAGAGTTCACACCTGATTCACTAGACGCTATCGCTGAGTTAGCGCTGGCACGCGGCACTGGAGCTCGTGGATTACGAGCGATTATGGAATCAGTACTTTTGGCTGTGATGTACGACGTTCCAAGTCGCACAGATATTGCCAAAGTCATAATCACAAAAGAATGTATAGATTCGAGCGCCGCTCCAACCTTGGTTGAGCGCACAGGAGATATTCCAAAGCGGGCTTCTCGACGCGAAAAAGGTACAGAGGAGAAGAGCGCATAATCTAGACTGCGCTCTATGTCTTCCGCATCGCCATCTGGCGCTGAACTAGCTTCGACCTTTTCGCCGGTCGATATTGAGTCTCGGCTATATAAGAAGTGGCTAGACGCTGACTATTTCACTGCTGATTCATCTTCGAGCAAAGAACCATTTTCGATAGTTCTACCACCACCAAATGTGACTGGAGTGCTTCATATCGGTCACGCCTTAGATCAGACTCTTCAAGATTGCTTATCGCGCAAGAAGCGAATGCAAGGCTTTGAAGTTCTATGGCTTCCCGGAATGGATCACGCGGGAATCGCAACCCAGAACGTTGTAGAAAAACAGATCGGATCAAAAGGAATTTCGCGCCACGATCTAGGACGCGAAGAATTTGTTAAGAAAGTTTGGGAATGGAAAGCTGAATCTGGCGGAGCAATTCTTGATCAAATGAAGCGCTTAGGCGTCAGCGTTGATTGGTCGCGCGAGAGATTCACAATGGATGAAGGAATGTCCAAAGCGGTCGTATCAATCTTTAAAAAGATGCATGATGCTGGGTTGATTTATCGCGCTGAAAGAATCATCAACTGGTGCCCTCGTTGCTTAACTGCTCTTTCTGATATCGAAGTTGATCACCAAGATGATGCCGGAGAATTTGTTCAGATTCGATATGGCGAAGGCGAACAATCAATAGTTGTAGCCACTACACGCGCTGAAACCATGCTCGGTGATGGCGCAGTTGCAGTCCACCCAGATGATCCACGTTACAAGCATTTAATCGGAACTGAAGTTCTTCTACCTTTAGTTAACCGAATGATCCCAATCATCGCTGATGAGCTGGTGGAACAAGATTTCGGAACCGGTGCAGTGAAAGTTACCGCCGCACACGACCCAAATGACTTCGAAATGGCGATGCGCCACAACGTGCCATTTGTTGTAATCATGAACGAGCACGGCGTTATGGATGGAACAGGCACAGAATTTGATGGAATGGATCGCTTCGCCGCTCGAATTGCAGTGGTAGCAAAGCTAAAAGAGATGGGACGTCTAGTCTCAGAGAAGCGTCCTTACATTCACGCTGTTGGACACTGTTCCCGTTGCGATACAACGGTAGAGCCAAGACTTTCAAAGCAATGGTTTGTGAAAGTTGCTCCGCTAGCAAAAGCATCCGCTGATGCAGTTCGCACTGGTGAAGTAAAGATCGAACCAGAAGCACTTTCTCCACGTTACTTCGAATGGGTCGACAATATGCACGACTGGTGTATCTCTCGCCAGCTTTGGTGGGGTCACCGAATTCCAGTTTGGTATGGACCTGACGGAGAAATCAAAGTTGTTGGTCCAGATGAAGTTGCACCTGATGGGTGGACTCAAGATCCAGATGTTTTAGATACTTGGTTCTCATCTGGTCAGTGGGCGTTTTCTACCTTTGGTTGGCCAGAAAAGACAGCCGATCTTGCAAAGTTCTATCCAACTAGCGTTCTCGTCACCGGTTATGACATCTTATTTTTCTGGGTGGTGCGAATGATGATGATGTCTACATTTGCAATGGATGGCGTTGCGCCATTTAAAACAATCATGTTGCACGGTTTGGTTCGTGATCAATTTGGTAAAAAAATGTCTAAGAGCCGTGGCAATGTAATTGATCCCATTGAATTTATGGATAAGTACGGTGCAGATGCCCTCCGTTTTACTCTCGCACGTGGCGCAAATCCGGGAACAGATCAAGCACTGGCAGAGGATTGGATCGGCGGATCAAGAAATTTCGCAACGAAGTTATGGAATGCCACCCGCTTCGCAATGTTAAACGGTGCAACCACTGTAGGTCCGCTTCCAGAAGTTTCCTCACTCAACGCCATTGATCGCTGGATTCTTTCGCGACTTAGCGAAACTTTGCGCGATGTTGATTCACTTCTAGAAGGATATGAATTTGCCCGCGCCTGTGAAATTCTCTATCACTTTGCTTGGGATGATCTCTGTGACTGGTACTTAGAACTCTCGAAAGAGACCTTTGCATCAGATCAGAAAGCATCTTCCCAACGCGTGCTTGGCTACGTTCTCGATCAACTACTGAGAGTTCTTCACCCGGTAATGCCATTTATTACCGAAGAACTTTGGTGCACGCTCACGGGCGAAGAATCTCTAGTAGTTGCAGCTTGGCCGGTTTCTAATACAGCCCATATTGATAAGAGTTCTGAATCTTTGGTCAGCGCTATGCAAGAAGTAGTAACCGAAGTACGTCGCTTCCGCAATGACCAAGGTTTGAAACCATCTCAAAAGGTTCCAGGTCGCTTCATCGGTTCAGCAGAGATTGTTAAGTACTCAAGTGCGCTTCGCTTCTTATTAAAGCTCGAAGATAAAGAGTTCACTCCATCGGCTACCCTGGAAATTGCTGGAGTAAAGATCGAACTTGATTTGACTGGCTCAATTGATATTGTTGCAGAGCGTTCTCGCTTAGAGAAAGATCTAGCTGCTGCCAAAAAGGATTTACAGACCGCTGAAGTTAAACTAGGTAATGCCGGTTTTATGGCTAAAGCACCAGCCGATGTAGTCGTTGAGATTAAAGAACGATTAACTAAAACCTCAGCTGACATTGAGCGAATTACCGCAGCACTTGCTGCCTTGAAATAATCCTATGAACAACACAACTGCAGATGATCAAGCGCGTATTGATGCTATCGAAAAGGCCCTGCTTGCTCGCTGGCCAGAAACTCGTATCGCGCCAACTCTGGAACGAATCAGCGCACTAGTTGATATTTTAGGTTCACCCCAATTGACCTACCCAACAATTCACGTCGGTGGCACAAACGGCAAAACCACAACTTCGCGAATGATTGATTCACTTT
>CANHRF010000098.1 GCA_947463335.1 Actinomycetota bacterium | reverse complement strand
TGCACCATTTATATACGTGGCATCAATCAGAGCATCAACCGCTGCCGCCGCATCCTTACCCTTAATCAAAGATTTGATTTCCTTATCGCTTAAAACACCAGTTAATCCGTCGCTACATACTAAGTAGCGATCCTTAATTTTTCCTTCGAAGACGTGAAGCGAAGGCTCGAGCGTGCCTTCGCCCATCAGCGCTTGGGTCAGCATTGATCTCTGCGGGTGAATCTGGGCATCTGATTCGGAGATAATTCCTTTATTCAGCAACTCTTGCAGAACTGTGTGATCAGCGCTTAATTGTTCAAAATCATTGCCGCGCAGTCGATAAGCCCGTGAATCTCCGATATGTAGCAATGAGATCTCTGAGTTATTTACAAAGAGCGCAGTAAGAGTTGTTCCCATACCGGCTAACTGCGGTTCATCTTGTGTAACCGAATGGATATGGCTATCTATTGTGTGAAGCGAATTAAGGAATAAGTCACTCGCCGATTCGCTATCAACATCTAAATTAGTAAATGTGGGTGCGATTTCTGAGAGCGTCTTTATCGCGACCGAAGAAGCAACCTCTCCACCCGCGTGACCGCCCATGCCATCGGCGACTGCGATTAATTGCGAACCGGTTAGCGCAGAATCTTCATTGCCATTTCTCACCAGACCGACAGCAGATCGCGCTGCACATTGGAAATAAAGCCGGCTCATACCGCTTAGCCTAATGGTGTTAATCTCGAACTATGAAGATCTACGCTCATCGCGGGGCATCTCATGACTATCCAGAGATGACGATGGCGGCTTTTGAAGCCGCGGTTAAGCAAGGCGCTGACGGTCTCGAGTGCGATTTGCGATTGAGTAAAGATGGTGTGGCAGTTCTGTGGCATGACGCAGATTTAACTCGCATAACCGATAACAAGGCGCTGGTCGCCGGTAGTTCTTATGCGCAACTCAAAGAAATTTATCCGCAGATACTTACTCTCGATGAAATTTTAGATTTTGCAATTATGCAGAAAGTATCGCTCTTTTTGGAGACAAAACATCCCGTCCCATCTCGCACCGCGATAGAAGATCAATTAGTTGAAAAGATAAATAGAGAATCGAAGAGAATTAATAAATCTGGGATTGAAGTCACCGTAATGTCATTCTCTTGGCTCGCGATAGAACGGATCAAAAGTTTAGATAAGAGAATCGCAACTACATACTTACTGCATAACCACTTGCCATTGTTTAGCGCACTTCACTCTTCTGCTCAATCGCTAGGGCCAGAAATTATCCAGTTACGTAAAGATCCAGAACTAGCTTCAAGGATAAAAGCATCTGGCCGCAAGTTAAGCGTTTGGACTGTCAACGATCCGGCGGATATAGAACTCTGCCATCGCTTAGACGTGGACAATCTCATTACTGATCGCCCAGCCTTTGCGCGGGAAATCTTGCGTGGTGTTTAGCGAGAAATTTAATTAGGGATCAGCGCCCTCTTATAAGCAGGTATCCTTAATCAGTGAGCGCATCAGAAAGCCATAGATTTGCCTACTTAGGTCCAGTTGGGACTTTTACTGAGGCTGCGCTAAAAAAGATTAGTTGTGATTCAGATGTTCTCATTCCTTTTGCAAATGTGACCGCTGCGCTAAATGCAGTTCGCACCGGTGATGCGAATTATGCGCTTGTGCCAATTGAGAACTCAGTAGAAGGAGTTGTTGCGCGCACGCTTGATGAGTTGGCAACAGGAGACCCACTGACAATTGCCGCAGAAGTAACGCTTCCGGTCTCTTTTGCTCTAATGGCTAAACCTGGCACGAAAAACTTTGCACGAATCGGCACTCACCCACATGCCGAATCACAATGCCGTGCATTTATTGCCAAGAATTATCCGCACGCAGAAATTGTTCCCACCAACTCCACATCTGCAGCAGCAGAACTTGTCAGCAAAGGTGAGTTAGATGCGGCGATCGCCTCAAACGTTGCAGCATCACATTTTGGTTTAGAGATAATTGCCGAAGATATTGGTGATAACACCGGAGCCGTGACTCGCTTTATCTGTGCCCAGAAACCTGGTTGGGTTCCGGAAGCTACCGGTAATGACCGAACCTCAATTGCAGTGTTTATCGGCATTGACCATGCCGGTGCTTTGCTAGAAATCTTGCAAGTCTTCGCGAAAAATAGCGTTAACCTGACATTTATTCAGAGTCGTCCCACTGGTCGCGAATTAGGTCACTACCATTTCATTATTGATGTGGAAGGCCACATTAACGATTCGGCGGTCGGTGAGAGCATCGCAGAGCTGCGAGAAATTTGTGATGACATTAGGTTCTTAGGTTCTTATCCAAGAGAGGCGCAATAACAATGATTGATATTAAGTTCTTGCGCGAGAACCCAGATGTTGTGCGCGCTTCGCAGAAAGGTCGCGGTGAAGATGTCGCGATCGTTGACAAAGTTTTAGCGATCGATGAGATCCGCCGCAGCGCGCTAGCTGAATTTGAAACGCTACGCGCACAGCAGAACGCCCTTTCTAAGTCCGTTGGCGCTGCCAAAGGCGATGAAAAAGCAGCTTTACTTGAGAACGCGAAATCCCTTGCCGAGAGCGTAAAAGCGGCAGATGCCAAGCGCGCAGAAGTTGAAGCGCAGGCAGATGCGCTCGTAATGCAACTTTCAAATCTCTTAGATCCCGAAGCTCCAATTGGTGGCGAAGCAGACTTTGTAACAATTGAACATGTAGGAACTCCGCGAGATTTCACTAAAGATGGATTTGAAGCAAAAGATCACGTTGAACTCGGCAAATTACTTGGCGCAATTGATACCGAGCGCGGTGCAAAAGTGTCTGGTTCTCGTTCATATTATTTAACTGGCGTCGGCGCAATGTTGGAATTCGCACTAGTTAACTATGCGATTCAAAGTGCGCTAAAAGCCGGATTTACTCCAGTGATTCCCCCTGTTCTGGTAAAGCCTGCAGCAATGGAAGGCACAGGGTTTCTGGGACAAGCGGCCGAAAATGTTTATCATTTAGAGAAAGATGATTACTACTTAGTCGGTACAAGCGAAGTTCCGCTTGCGGCGTATCACATGGATGAAGTTCTCCCAGCGGAGAAACTGCCACTTCGTTACGCCGGATATTCATCATGTTTTCGTCGTGAAGCAGGAAGTTACGGTAAAGATACGCGCGGCATTATCCGAGTTCACCAATTTGATAAAGTTGAAATGTTCTCCTTCTGTAAGCCAGAAGAAGCGAAGGCAGAGCACGCTCGCTTATTGCAATGGGAGAAAGATTTTCTTAACGCAATGGAGATTCCATTCCGAGTAATCGATGTCGCGTCAGGTGATTTAGGTTCAAGTGCAACTCGCAAATTTGATATTGAGGCTTGGATTCCAACTCAAAACGCATATCGCGAAGTAACAAGTACTTCTAATTGCACCGAATTCCAGGCTCGTCGCCTAAATATTAGATATAAAGATGCTGACGGCACGAAGTCGGTTGCAACGCTAAATGGCACTTTAGTTGCGATTCCTCGCATGATTGTTGCGATTTTTGAGAACCATCAAAATTCTGATGGAACTGTAAATGTTCCAGCGGTGCTACAACCATTCCTCGGAATGAAGAGATTTGAGCTTGTGTGATTGATCGCCGCCCCAAGTTAATAGCAACAGATTTAGATGGCACCATTGTTCCGCATGATGAAGGTATTTCACATCGCACTATTGCGGCATTTACCAAAGCCCGCGATTTAGGAATCGAAATTTTCTTTGTTACCGGTCGCCCTCCTCGCTGGATGGGAGATATTCGCGAAGCATTTGATTTCGGAAGTGCAATTTGTTGTAATGGTGGACTTCTCTACGATCTACACAACGATAAAGTTTTAGAGCAGTGGATGATTCAACCCACCGAATTACAAAGAGCTGTTGATATTTTGCGCGAAACAATTCCGAATGTTTCATTTGCAGTTGAATCAAATGATCACTTCCACCGCGAGAAGGCTTACATCCCACGTTGGGATATCGGAATGGATGACGTCGGTGTTGAAACGATTGATACAGTGACGAATCGTCCTGCGCTGAAGTTACTAGCGCGACTCTCACAACAAGAAATTTCCGCTGATGAAATGTTGGCGCTAGCCACCCCTGCTCTGCAGGGAGTCGTAAATGTCACGCACTCCGCAAATAACGATTCACTTCTAGAAGTCTCAGCGCTAGGTGTTTCTAAGGGCGAAACCTTGGCGATGATGGCAGCGCGTATTGGATTAACTGCAGATGATTGCGTTGCCTTCGGGGATAACCCAAATGATTTTTCAATGTTGCAATGGGCGGGGCGCTCGTATGCAATGATCGATGGCCACCACGCTGGCCCAGCAAATGCGAAAGATGTGGCTCCACCACACAACCAAGATGGTGTGGCAATAATTATTGAGAAGCTCCTCGAACTTCCGCAGTAATTTCAGTCGATTTTTAATGCTTACCAAGTTCGGGTAACCTCTCCCACGGAGGGCTCGCATAGCGGCCGAGTGCACCGGTCTTGAAAACCGGCAAACGAAAGTTTCGTGGGTTCAAATCCCACGCCCTCCGCCAGTTTTTCTTCACCTGTGGCTGACTTCAT
>CANHRF010000097.1 GCA_947463335.1 Actinomycetota bacterium | reverse complement strand
GCCGCCTGTTTTCAAGTAACTGAATGTAATTTTCTTGATTGGGATGACTTAGCGGATCTACGCGGATATGACTTGGTGGTAAATACGACTCCGTCAGGTGCAGCAGATTTGGTGGCAGAGAACTTGCCGCGTGAGGTTAACGGCTTGTTATTTGATGTCTTATACAAGCCTTGGCCAACGCTTCTGGCGCGACGCTGGAGTGATGCGGGCGGTGCGATATTAAATGGTTTTGAACTATTGCTTTATCAAGGAATTGATCAACTCGCTTTAGTGACCGGAAAAGAAATAGGAGCCATCGCTCCGGAGTTACGTGTGATTCTGTCGAAGGCAATTGTTTAATCCACAACTTAAAATAATTCACCGACGATTTACTTTAGCATCGTCCAATGTTGATAGCGCTAGTTGCATTTTCGATCTACATCTCATTCGTAGATTTAAAACACCACCGCATCTCAAATCGCTCACTTACGCTTGGGGCAATCACATTCGCTCTATTAGCTCTTTTTGAGGATCGCTCTCTCTATTGGAGCAGCGCGTTGCTCACTCTGGTACTCGCGCCACTATTTTTAAAGGCTAAAGTCGGCGCTGGTGATATCAAGCTGACGATAATTCTTGCGCTCTTCTTCCTGCCTTCAAACCTTTCCATTCTGCTCCAGTTCTTACCCGCTTTTGTGAGCATTAGTAGCGTCCTCTTGATCTTCAATTTCTCTAAGGAGAAATCTTTAAAGAGCAGTATCGCTTTAGCGCCAGCGATCTGCGGCGCGGTAATTTGGTGCGCAAGATAGGGGCTGGATCTGTCACAATAGGACAATGCGTTGGCTTACAGCAGGTGAATCCCATGGTCCCGCCCTCTCTGCGATTATTGAGGGAATTCCTGCCAGCGTTGAGATCTCTTCGAAAGATATAGATTTTCATCTCTCGCGCCGTCGCCTCGGTTTTGGTCGAGGAGCGAGACAGAATTTTGAAGCAGATAAAATTTCAATTCTTGGAGGAATTCGATTAGGCCTAACACAAGGCGGACCAATTTCTATACAGGTTGCAAACTCAGAATGGCCGAAGTGGGAAAAGGTAATGTCCGCCGATCCGGTCCCGCTTGAAGAGATAAAAGATTTAGCTAGAAATGCTCCATTGACGCGCCCACGTCCAGGACATGCTGATTTAGTTGGAATGCAAAAATATGATTTGGATGATGCGCGCCCAATTTTAGAACGTGCGAGTGCACGTGAAACGGCGGCGCGCGTTGCCCTTGGTGCAGTGGCGCGGGCTTTTCTACAACAGAGCGTAGGCATAACAATTTTAAGTCACGTTGTATCCATTGGTCAGGCTCGTATCCCTGAGGGAACAGCGCTGCCAACAGAGGCGGATATGGAGCGAATTGACGCCGATCCGGTTAGATGCGCAGATCCAGCTACGAGTTTAAAGATGATCGCCGAGATCGAAGCTGCACACTCAGATGGAGATACTCTCGGTGGAGTTTGCGAAATCCTCGCTTACAACTTGCCTCCAGGTTTAGGTTCACACGTGCACTGGGATCGCAGACTTGATGCGCGTTTAGCTGGAGCAATGATGGGGATCCAAGCGATTAAAGGCGTTGAGATCGGTGATGGCTTCCTGACAGCAACGCGTCGCGGTTCAGTTGCACACGATGAGATTGAGCGCGGAGTTGATGGATTGATAGCCCGCAGAACCGATAGAGCTGGTGGCACAGAAGGTGGAATGTCTAATGGTGAAATTCTGCGCGTAAGCGTTGCGATGAAACCGATTTCTACCGTTCCGAAAGCTCTTGACACTATTGATGTTAAAACTGGCGAGGCAGCAAAGGCGATTAATCAACGCTCTGATGTCTGCGCAGTTCCGGCGGCAGGAGTAGTTGCCGAAGCAATGGCAGCGTTGGTTCTAGCAGAGGCTGTACTTGAAAAGTTTGGTGGCGATAGCGTTTCTGAAACTCGCCGTAATTACCGTTCATATCTCGACAATCTTCGATTTAAGTAGCCGCTATGGCGCAATCAGTAATCCTTATCGGACCACCAGGCTCTGGAAAGTCGACGATAGGTAAAGCGCTGGCACGAAAGACCGGCCAAAGTTTCACAGATACTGATGATGTTATTGAAGAACGCACTGGAATTACCATCTCCCAAATCTTTGTTGACAAGGGGGAGCCTTGGTTTCGCGAACTTGAAGCAGAAGTTCTGCAGGCTGAGTTGGCGAAGATTGATGGAATCCTTTCTTTAGGGGGAGGAGCACCGCTTTCAGATACGGCACAGAACCTTTTAAAGAGCATGTCGATTGCAAAGGTTTACTTAGATGTCTCTCTCGCGACAGCGGCCCCGCGCGTAGGTTTCAATCGCGATAGACCATTGCTACTAAATAATCCTCGCGGCGCCTGGCAAGAGTTGATGGAGAAGCGAAGACCAATCTATGAAGCGCTAGCAACACATATCGTTAAAGTAGATGAGCGCGCTCCCAAGGATATTGTTGATGAGATTGTTAGGCTTACTCAGTGAATACGATCAGCGTCAGCAGTGATAGAGATTATAAAGTTTTAATCGATGTTCATTGGCAGACCGAGCTTGCTAAGTTGTTGCTCGGCAGAACTCGTGCAGCTGTGATCGTTTCGGAAGATATGAAAGATCGTGTGGGCCAGATAGCGGCGGGAGATGTAGAAATTTTCACCTTCCCGGTCCCTGACGGAGAAGCAGGAAAGTCGACCGCAACTCTGCAACAAGTATGGAACTGGCTCGGTGCTGCTGGATTTACACGCGATGATTTGGTGATCGCAATAGGTGGTGGCGCAACAACTGACTTCGGAGGCTATGCCGCTGCATCGTGGCTACGGGGAATCGATTGGATCGCAATCCCGACAACGGTAGCCGGAATGGTTGATGCAGCGATCGGTGGTAAGACCGCCATTAATAGTGATTACGGAAAGAATTTGATCGGTGCCTTTCATAGTCCAATCGCAGTCTTGATTGATTTCACTTGGCTGAAGACGCTATCCGATCGAGACTATGCGGCAGGTTTAGCTGAAGTTGTTAAGGCGGGATTTATTGCTGATGGTGAGATCCTCAACCAAATGCGTGGCAAAGACCTGGCAGCGATTCGAAGCGATCAAGGTTGTGTTTTGGATATCGTTACCAGAGCAATATCAGTCAAAGCCTCTGTCGTTTCGGAAGATTTTAAAGAGAGTTTTGCGCGCGAGGCTTTAAATTATGGCCACACTCTGGGACATGCGATAGAACTAGAATCAAAGTTTGCGATTCGCCACGGCGAGTGTGTATCGATCGGGATGGCTTTTATGGCTCACCTCCAACTCTCACTTGGTTTGATCTCACCTCAATTAGCCCAAGACCACTTAGATATTTTGCAGGGTTTAGGCTTGCCCACGACCTATAACCGGAGCGCTTGGCCAACACTTTTGGCTAATATGTCGTTAGATAAAAAAGCGCGCGGAAAATCGCTGCGGTTCGTTACCATTACCTCTATCGGAAAGACAGATCGCTTAGAGAATCCAGAAGAAACTCTTTTACTTGCGGCGTATGAAAAGGTGAGTTCATGAACGTTTTAGTAATCAACGGACCAAATTTAGCGCGCCTAGATATTAGAGACTCATCTATCTACGGCGATATGAGTTACCCGCAATTAGTAGCCCATATTGAGGGAGCGGCTAAGACCCATGGTTTCACCGCCGATGTTCGCCAGAGCGATGATGAGGCGACAATTATTTCTTGGTTACATGAGGCAGCTGATAGCGCCACCCCTGTGATTATCAATCCAGCAGCGTTCACTCATTACTCATATGCAATAAGAGATGCAGCAGAATTAGTAAAAGCACCACTTATCGAAGTTCACCTTTCAAATCCATTAGCCCGCGAAGAATTTCGCCACACATCTGTTATCTCCGGTGTTGCCAACGGCACGATTGGTGGATTTGGACCTAATTCCTATGTCCTTGCGCTAATTGCACTGAAGGCTCTTACTTCTTAAATCTTCAGGTAAACTTATCTAATAGCCTTCGAGAATCGGAGGCCAACCTCGCGTGATAGCCCCTCGAACGCATTCGGTTGATGAATTGCGCAGATGCGCGAACTGGAGTTATCGTGGCAACAACCAATGATCTTAAGAATGGCATGACCTTAGATATTGAAGGTCAACTATGGAACGTTGTTGAGTTCCAGCATGTCAAGCCTGGTAAGGGTCCAGCTTTCGTTCGCACCAAGTTGAAGTCAGTCTTGACTGGAAAAGTTGTAGATAAAACCTTTAACGCTGGCATAAAGATCGATATCGCAATTCTGGAAAAGCGCGAGATGAACTTCCTCTACAAGGAAGGCGAAGATTTCGTATTTATGGATAACAAGACCTTCGACCAGATGAATATCAGCGCTGCGACAGTTGGAGAAGCCTCTAACTACATGCTGGAGAACACTGAAGCGATCGTTGCAATCCACGACAACAATCCTTTATATATCGAACTTCCTGCTTCAGTTGTCTTAACGGTTACTTATACCGAGCCGGGCCTACAAGGGGACCGCTCTTCTGGTGGAACAAAGCCAGCTACCGTTGAAACTGGAATTCAGATTCAAGT
>CANHRF010000096.1 GCA_947463335.1 Actinomycetota bacterium | reverse complement strand
GTGAGAAGAAAGGCCAAGAGCGAACTAGATTCTCTTTCCCGCGCCAATCACGCGATCGCAGGTTATGTCTTAGCGATTTCTTTGCATCGAAAGAGTTAGGCAAGACTGATGTTGTTGCGTTCCACGTTGTGACGATGGGCTCTGAAATTAGTAAAGCTGCCGCGGAACTCTTTGCCGCAAATAGTTATCGCGAATATCTGGAGCTACATGGTCTATCAGTGCAATTGACTGAAGCCCTTGCAGAGCACTGGCACGCACGAGTCCGCGAAGAATTTAAGGTCCGCGGTGATGATGCCGCTGATCTGCAGGGAATTCTCGATCAGGGCTATCGCGGATCACGTTACTCCTTTGGTTATCCGGCTTGCCCTAATCTAGAAGATCAAATTCAACTCTGTGAGCTCCTTGAGCCGGGTCGTATCGGAGTAGAACTATCAGAGGAGTTCCAGTTACACCCCGAACAGAGCACTTCTGCGATTATCGTCCATCATCCAGAAGCAAAATACTTTAACGCTAATTGATATCTGAGAGGTATTGCATTGTTTGAAGCAGTTCTCTTTGATATGGATGGGCTCTTTATAGATTCCGAGCCAGATTGGCATGCCGCTGAAACTGAGATGATGCGCGCTTATGGATATGACTGGACACCGGAAGACCAACTGAAGTGCTTAGGCGGTCCACTTCTGCGAGTAACTCAGTACATGTCTGAGTGTTTAGATGGCGCGAAAAGTGCTGAAGAACTTGGCCTCACGATTGTGGCGGAGATGAAGAAGCGAGTATCTAAGTCTGTTTCATTGATGCCAGGAGCGTTGGAGTTTTCCAGAAGGTTAAATGAGGAAGGGATTCCACAAGCGCTTGTGTCAGCGAGCCCGCGTGAGATTGTCGACGCTGCGTTGATCGGAATGAAAGAGAAGTACTTTTCATTCTCAGTCGCATCAGGGGATATTGAACGGACTAAACCTTTCCCTGATCCCTATCTACACGCGGCGAAATTACTTGACGTAGATATTGAGAATTCGCTGATCTTCGAGGATTCACCAACTGGGCTGACCGCAGCTCGAGCCAGCGGAGCTTTTGTGATCGGAATTCCACATTACATTGAAGTTGCTGAAGAGCCACGGTTAAAGATTGTTAAGAGTTTTAAGGACGTTCGAGATCAAGATTTAGCGGATTGGTATGCGATCAACCAACGTGAGCTGGGCAGATTGTCTTAAAGAAACACCAGTCGCATAGTTTGGTTGGTCGAGGGCGGAATTCATTTCGCTCTATGGCGCGGAGAATATCTTCAGCGATATCAAAGAGAATTCTCTCTGTCTTTACCAAATCAGCCTCGGTGGGTGTGCTTTTCACCAATCTCGTATCTCCGAGATAAATCAACTGCAGAAGCTTTGGTATCACACCGTGGTTCTTCCAGTAGAGAAGTGCGTAAACGCGTAGTTGAAAGAGAGCCTTCTCTTCCCAGCCCGGTTTAGGTGATTTTCCGGTTTTATAATCAACGATTCTTACTTCGCCAGTTGGTGCGACATCTAAACGATCTACATAACCATGTAGGTATAACTTTTCAGAGAGGTCCATCTCAAGATGGAGTTCTCGATATGTTGGCTCGAACTTTTCAGGTGATTCTAAAGAGAAGTAGTTACCTAGCAACTCCTCTGCTCTCTTAAACCAAGCGCCTTGATCTAATACAAGTTCTGCGATCGCAGGTTTAGCCTCGATTTGGGCTTGCCATCTGCTGGGTAGAAGCTCGGTTGCGCGTTGCAGATCTCGATCCTGTGCTGGAAGTTCAAAGAGATCTTCCAGAACTGTATGAATCAGCGTCCCTCTTTCGGCATCCACACTGGGAGGTTCGGGGAGTAAATCAATAGTGCGGTATTTATAAAGTTGCGGGCAGTTGTTAAAGTCGTTTATACGACTGGGGGAGAGGCGCAACTGGTCCATAAGGAAGGAAGATACAACCTTTAAGGGGTTAGCGCTTAGGATGCTCCTGTGTCGAAGCCACCTAAAGATCAAGCTAGCAGCGCAGAGATGCGCAATCGCGGCTTCTTCGTAGCCGGCGATCGCGTTCAGTTAACCGATCAAAAAGGAAAGATCTACAGCATCACAATCACACCAGGGAAAGAGTGGCACACCCATAAGGGTTGGATCGTTCACGATGATTTGATTGGATTGCCAGAAGGATCTGTTGTAAGCACAAGCGCTGGTTTGAAGTTTACCGCATTCATTCCATTGCTAACGGATTACGTCCTCTCAATGCCGCGCGGTGCAACTATTGTTTATCCGAAAGATGCAGCGCTGATTGTTGGATTCGCTGATATTTTTCCTGGTGCACGAGTCCTCGAAGCTGGCGTAGGAAGTGGAGCGCTAACTCTTTCACTTCTTCGCGCAGTTGGGCCAAACGGACATGTGCACTCGGTGGAACGTCGCGAGGAGTTTGCGGAGAACGCGAAATCAAATATTGAAAACTACTTTGGTGGTGCGCCCAAAAATTGGTCGCTAGATATTGGCTCGGTTCAAGAGAAGAGCTTTGCAGAAGACTTTGATCGCGTGATCTTAGATATGTTGGCGCCTTGGGAGTGCGTGGCTATGGCTGCGAAGGTTCTGCGACCGGGCGGGGTGTATATGGCATATGTCGCTACGACAACTCAATTATCGGCGACCGCAGAAGCGCTTAAAGAGGATGGACATTTTACGGAACCTGAAAGTTTTGAAAGTATGGTTCGAGGTTGGCACCACGAAGGGTTAGCGGTTAGACCGCAGCAACGAATGATTGGTCATACTGGCTTCCTAATTTTCGCGAGGCGAATGGCTCCAGGCGTTGACGTGCTGGCACGCCGGCGACGTCCTGCGAAAGGGGCATACGGTGTCGCGGAAGACTGAACGTCTGGTTAATCTAACGATCGCTCTGCTTGCGACAAAACGTTATCTGACCAAATCCGAGATATTTCGAACTGTCGATGGCTACGAAGGTAATGAAGATAGTAAAGAACGTATGTTTGAACGCGATAAAGATGATTTAAGAAATCTAGGAATTGAGATCGAAGTAGGAAGTTTTGATCCACTCTTCGAAGATGAAGCTGGTTATCGAATAAAGCCTGAGAGTTATCAATTTCAACTAGGCGAGGTAAATGCAGAAGAGATCACTCTGCTCTCACTTGCAGCTGAAGCTTGGCGTGGGGCTTCGCTGGGATCATCTGCGTTAACTGCACTAAATAAACTTCACGCAATAGGAATTGAAAGCGACACTGAACTCTTATTGGGCTTAGCGCCCGCTTTTGTAATGGAAGATGAGAATCTAGAGATAGCGATCTCCGCAATAACATCCAGAACCGCGCTCTCATTTACATATTTGAATGAAGAACTTGAACCTCAAAGTAGAGCGCTAGAACCATTTGCAGTTACCTCTCGATACGGTCATTGGTACATTTTGGGTAGAGATCTGGATCGCGATGCGCTGCGGATCTTTAGGCTGGATCGAATCTCCGGTGTGCTTAAAGCGCAGGGGAGGCCAGGGAGTTACGAGATTCCTAAAGATATTGATGTGAGCGGAGCATTTTCAAGCTCCACCGATCTACGCACGGCACAAATCTTTCTGCGCGATGGGCGTGGTCTCAATCTGCGAAACCGCGCAAACCCAGTAGTTGACGATGGAACGCCAATTGGTTGGCAGAAGTTTGAGATCACCTATCGCGATCACCAACGTTTTGTAGAAGAAGTTCTTTGGTATGGCGATGACGTGGTTGTTGAGACTCCGCGAGAGCTACGTGATGAGATTATCGGTTACTTAAAGTCAGGTGTTGCTAGTTATGGCTAAAACCCAAGCAACTCCCGTCGAGAGAGCAGCGCGACTGCTCGACTTGGTTCCTTATATTTCAACACATCAAGGAATTGCCCTCAGCGATCTGGCTGCGGAATTTAGTGTTTCTCAGAATGAATTACTGAACGATCTAAATACTTTATGGATGTGCGGACTACCTGGCTATACGCCACTTGAGTTGATCGACCTCGAATTTGAATCAGGGTATGTCAGCATCCGTAATGCAGAAGTTCTCCAGAGAGTTCGCTTGTTAACTAAGCAGGAGCTGGTGATAATCCTTTTAGGCCTCGATATTCTTGCGACTTCGCTCGATGGCTCACGGGCAGACCTAAAAAGCGCTGTCGCAGATTTGACTGCAAAGATCAAGAGTATTGTTGGAAATGTTGCAACAGCGCTTCCGATAGTTGACTCGGGCCACCGCGCCATTATTGTTCAGGCGATCAAGAGCCGTAAAGAAGTTAATCTTGTATACCGTTCGACGATTCGTGACGCTGTTACTGAACGAGTGATAACTCCGCTCGAACTCTCACTGGATTTAGGTTTTGAAGTTTTAAACGCATACTGCCATTCAGCTGAGGGGTTTCGAACCTTTCGCTTAGATAATATTGAATCGGTCGCACTTGGAAAAAGTTCCGTGGAAGTTCCCTACCGAAAAGAATCTTCGAATTTTCAATGGGAAATTTTAATTAAATCACGCTTTAGAACTTCATCGGAGCGTTTTCGTTCCGATTACATGGCTCTAGATAGAGTTCCGGGGGAGTCTTTCCAAGTCACTTCCTTTAGCCAAGATT
>CANHRF010000095.1 GCA_947463335.1 Actinomycetota bacterium | reverse complement strand
TTGTTTTACAAATCGCAAAAGGCGTGGACGATAAGGTGTTGCGAACATGACCACTTTCTATGAAGAAGTTGGGGGAGAGCCGTTCTTTAACGACTTCGTCTCTCAGTTCTATGCACGTGTAGCAACAGATCCGATCTTGCGTCCGATGTATCCTGAAAATGATATGAAAGGTGCAGCGCTACGCTTAAAGATGTTTCTTGAACAATACTGGGGCGGACCAACTACTTATTCAGATGAACGCGGACATCCCCGTTTGCGGATGCGCCATGCTGGATTTCATATTGATCTTGCGGCGCGCGATGCTTGGTTAGCCTGTGCTTTTGGTGCTTTAGATGGAATGGAAATGACCGATATTCATCGAGCACAGCTGCGTGGATACTTAGAAATGGCAGCGCACGGAATGGTTAACGCTTCTGAGAACCGTTCCCTACAACCATAATTTCGCCATTTCGAACATACCAAAGTACATTCTTCTTATCGCGAATAGTTGTTATACGTAATCCAACATTTTCAACCACTCCTTCAATATCTAAAACTTTAATCTCGTCGCCAACTCCATACTGATCTTCAATCAACATAAAGATTCCAGATAAAATATCGCGAACTAAAGTTTGCGCACCGAGTCCAATAGCAACACCAATCACACCTGCAGATGCGATTACGGGACCGAGGTTAAAACCAAACTCACCCAAGATCATGCCGAGTGCAATGATCCAGATAACTGCCTTAAGTATTGAAGTTAATACAGATCCTGTGGTGCGGGCGCGTTCTGCTTGGCGCTTAGCAAACCCTGGGCCCGGCTTTAAGTCGGCGGTCGCAAGCTTGCCGATGGCGCGGTCGATGGCGCGATGACCGATGCTGTGACTGATCCAGGCCGCTACGAGGACAGTGAAGATACGCAGCGGTGATCCGCTCAGCCATTCGAGAATATTTCGGGTCTGCTCGCTCATAGATCAAACTCTATGCCAATTCTTTACCAAAAATTGACCCGTAAATGCCCCTATCTTGAAGATTCTTAGTGCAAGATAAACCAATCGGCGCGAGCCACGCGCTTCGAAACCGGGGTATGTATGTCTCGCTCGCTTGTTCTAAACGCCACCTACGAACCGCTAGGTGTTGTAACAGAACGTCGTGCGCTGCTGCTTGTACTTAACACTCGCGCCACCATGGTTGAGTCATCTGGAACTGTTCTTCACTTTGCACAGGGATCGATTGAACTCCCATCAGTTATTCGGCTAAATAAATTTGTAAAGATTCCTTATCGCCACGCAGTTCCACTTTCACGTCGAGCGATCTTTGCTCGCGATGGCGGTCGTTGCGTTTACTGTTCTGCACCAGCGACTTCAATAGATCACGTGATTCCTCGTTCTCGTGGCGGCGGTCACAACTGGGAGAACGTTGTATCCGCTTGCCACAAATGCAATCACTTGAAAGCTGATAAACCGCTGAAAGATTTGGGATGGAGACTTCGCTCACTTCCTCGCGAACCAGTTGGTGCAGCATGGCGCATTCTGGGCACCGGACGAACTGATAATCGATGGTTGCCTTACTTAGAGCCATTCGGTGTGGCTGCAGCTACCGCATAACTGATTTACACTTACAACCATGATGAACCACTTTGCTTCCGTCGCGCTAGCCTTTTCACAAAGCACTCAAGAAGACGGAACAGTCGCTGGTGAAGGTTTAAGCGCAGTCGAAACCTTTACTTATTTCTTTGCAGCCCCAGTTGTGCTATTTCTTGCAATCTCATTGATTACATATGCACTTACTGGAGAGCGAAAGAAGAGCGAAAAGAACAGTTCTGTCGTAACTTCTATCGAGTAATTAACGAAGATCGACTGCGCGCGCCTTTAGCGCACGAGTCATAGCATCGCGACCTTCAGCCACAGTTCGGCGCAAAGCAGCAGATGCATCTTTACCAGTCACATCAAGCCAATGTTGCGCCTTCTTTACTGTCTCATCACTAATTGCCCAAGTTGGGAAAGCTAGCGTCGCAGTCGTTTCAGCGATTTCGTATCCCTTGGTCTCCCAGACTTTTAGGATCGCATCAAAGTAATCATCAACAAAGGCTTCAAGTAAGTCGCAATGGATACTCTCGTTAAATCCACGGCACTTATATGAGTGAATCGTGTTGCTTAAATCATCAGTGGTTATGGATTTAAAGGCTGCAACTTTTGCTTCGTGGGTTGGAAGCGCAGCGTGAGCAAAAGCAACGTATTGCTTTCCGTGAGCAGTCTTATCGCGCTCTCCTTCGGCTTCGATATCTGCAACGCCAAAGATTCCGCGCTTTACTCCACAAAGGAAGACATACCAACGAAGATCGGCATCCATGGTTAATCCATCGACAGATCCATTTAGCATTGACTTCAGAGCTTCGAACTGTGCTGGAGTAAATGCGTTATTTGCGAATGCTCGCGCATATTGCAATTGAGCATCGCTTCCCGGCTTGGAAGAGTTAAGTAACTCTTGTGCAGTGTTTGCAACCGATAGGCGAACCGCATCGCGATTCTTCGGAGCTAGATAAGCCCAAATGGCTGTATCAATCTGCATGAATGTTGCAGTGATCATTGAAATATCGGTCTCATCTTTCAGCGCACCAAGTGCAATTTCAATGTAATCACTTGCTGAAAGTTCGCCATCACGAGTTGAATCCCAAAGTGATGCCCAGATCAGACCTCGGGCAAGAGAGTCATCTAACTTGCCGAGATACTTCTTCATTGTTGCTACAGATCGGTCATCAAAACGTAACTTGGCATAAGTTTGGTCGTGATCATTGATCAACAGCAAGTCGGCAGCCTTCTTGCCAGCCAGTTCCTTAATCTCGGTTAACTCGCCTGCGATATCAACTTCAATGCTTTCGCGACGCACCAAAGCACCACCTGAAATATCAAAGAGTCCAATATATAAACGGTGAGGACGTAGTTCTTTAGATCCAGCCGGCATTGGCGGAACTTCTTGCTTAACTGCAACGGATGCGTACTTGTCACCATCGAATTTGATTACCGGGCGAAGCGTGTTTACACCTGCGGTGCGAAGCCAAGTTGATACCCAAGAAGTCAGATCTTTTCCGCTTGTCGCTTCAAGCTCAGTAATAAGGTCGCTTAACTCAGTGTTGGCATATGCGTGGTTGGCAAAGTACTTGCGCAGCCCGGCGATGAAGTTATCGCGACCAACGTGGGCAACTAGTTGTTGCAGCACCGATGCGCCCTTGGCGTATGAGATTCCATCAAAATTTGTTCGAACATCATCAAGGTCCTTCATCTCAACTGCAATTGGATGCGTTGAAGACAATTGATCTGCGCGGTATGCCCAGTTTTTGCGGACAGAGTTAAATTCGGTCCAAGCGTTCTTGTACTTGGTTGATTCGCTTACCGCCATATAAGAAGCCCATTCGGCAAAGGATTCATTGAGCCAAAGGTCTTGCCACCATTTCATAGTGACTAAGTCACCGAACCACATGTGTGCCATTTCGTGGTGAATCGTTGTGGCGCGGCTGATGTAGCTGCGCTCAGTAACTTTGCTGCGGAAGATCAAGACATCTTCGTGGAAAGTAACGCAGCCAACATTTTCCATTGCGCCCCAGTTATATTCCGCCACCGCGATCTGGTCGTACTTACCGAATGGATATGCCAAACCGAAGGTCTTTTCAAAGTAAGCAAAACCTTGTTTGGTGACTTCAAAAATATTTGCAGCGTCGACATATTGGAAGAATGACTTACGTGCGTAGATCCCAAGCGGAATCGTCTTCTCGCCTTTATATTCATCGTGAACTGAGGTGTAGGCACCTGCGACGATTGCAGTGACGTAAGTTGAAATTATTTGTGATGTCGCAAATTGTGTGTGCTTGCGGTCGCCATCGAGATCTTTAGTTGATTCAATTCCGTAATTCGAGATAACCGCCCAATGCTTTGGCGTAATCGTGCTGATCGTGAAAGTGGCCTTTTGATCAGGTTGATCAAAGCAGGCGTACATACGACGCGCATCGCCAGTTTCAAACTGGGTGTATAGATAAACCTCATTATCGGCAGGATCCACAAATCGATGGAGCCCTTCACCAGAGTTTGAGTAAATGCCTTCGTGTTCGATTTCTAGAGTGTTATCTGCGGCGATTGCAGGCAAGAAGATTGATTCGCCATCAAATTTAGGATCAAAATCTGCACCATTGAGCTTGGCGCTAATTACGCTCTTTCCAACGCAATCGATAAAGGTGGTCGCACCTGGCTTAAGTCCAGCGAATTTGACCGTCGTCTTAACCAAGAACGTCTCAGCGCCGGTAGTTACATCTAAATCAATCTTGTAACTTTCAACTTTGATAATCGCTGAACGCTCGGTGGCTTCAATTTGGGTGATATTTGTACCTGGCACGACGGCTCCTTTGAGGCTGATGTTTTTTGCTTCTCGTAGTCTAATCGTGAAAGAGTTGTGCTGTGGAACCCATGACTAACCGAAGTTATCGCCTGCGCGGGGTTCGGATCACCCCATCACAACAAGCAGCCCGCGATAATTTGTGGGCGATCTACGGCGTTGCCACCGCTGAATCTCAAATCGAATTAGATTCCCTCTTCATTAAAAAGCAGCCGATAATTATGGAGATTGGATATGG
>CANHRF010000094.1 GCA_947463335.1 Actinomycetota bacterium | reverse complement strand
AGTGCAGACCGAGAGATTGCGACATTTCTTACACATCAACGAACTGGCATATCCCTTGCGTGGGACTAAGAAGAGAACTGGACCTTCCTTCAACGCTCTTCGGATAGGTGAAAAGATACGGTTAGGAAGAAGTTCACCGTTAACTGATTCGAAATTGCTGACCTTTAAACGATTACTCTTGCTAAGAAACTTGGTCTCGCCTTTCTCAATAGCCAGGCCGATCTCCAGCGACGGTGAGAAGCCGACGAAGAATAGATCGCATCCACTCTCCCGTGCGCGTAAGAGCGCAATCTCTCTGGTATTCCATCCTGGAGAACGTGGCTCGTAATGCGACTGCGCTCCCTCCCGAAAGACAATAATTGATTTCAGATCTGGGGGATAAAGAAATATGGCACTTCTAGTTCCGATTGTGATCAATCTAGACTCACTTATAGAACGGAGATAATTCTTGTATCGTTCTGTCCGACTGAGCGAAGCAGAGATAATATTCGCGCTATCCCCCAATAACTTCGCGAGTACCTGCAACTCACGTTCTTCCGGAGTTATTATTAGAACTGAACCGCTATTCGACTTCTCTAGCGCGAATTCAGCTAATTTGGCGATCGGATCTTCATGCGGCTGAACGTGGATAAAGGTGGCGCTACCTTTTCTTCCATTCTTCACTTGGCTTGTTTGGCGAGTCTCAGAGAAACCTTTATCAACACCCGCCGCACGCGGTGGAATCGCGCTTCTGAGAAAATCATAAGGATGTGCCAGCCAATGCGAGCAAGCGATTTCAATGAGTTTTAACAAGCCCTCAGGTGCAACGACAACTGGAGATATAACCTTTGAAATAAACTTTAAACCAGATGTGGCCTCGGATTCGACTCTCTCCAAAACGATCGCTTCGCAATCTCTTCCATTAAAGTCGACTGCAACGCGGATTCCAGCCGTTACCTCGGAATCCAATCTTGCAGGAACAAGATAGTCATAAACGCCATCTAAGTGCGCAACAGAGTTATCTACCCAGACCCTTGCTACAGGGTTTAAGTCAGCAGCGCTACGTTCAACACGTTTTGCCGTTTCGGACTTAAGGCGAAGCGGCCGCGTATCTGACACGGCTAAATCGCTACCGTTAATTCACAGCTGCGCGGAGTTGATCCACTCGTGAAGTTGACTCCCAAGTGAAGTTAGGGAGTTCGCGTCCAAAGTGTCCATAAGCAGCTGTCTGTGAGTAGATAGGTCGTAGCAGGTTAAGATCGCGAATAATTGCTGCCGGGCGAAGATCGAAGACTGAAGTAACTGCGTCCTGAATTTTCTGCACTGGCACAGTTTCAGTACCGAAGGTTTCAACAAAGACACCAACTGGTTGTGCCTTACCGATGGCGTAAGCAACCTGCACTTCACAACGTCGCGCAAGCCCTGCGGCGACAACGTTCTTCGCTACCCAGCGCATTGCATATGCCGCAGAGCGATCTACCTTTGATGGATCTTTTCCTGAGAAAGCTCCACCACCATGGCGAGCCATGCCGCCATAAGTATCAACAATAATCTTTCGTCCGGTTAAGCCGGCATCGCCCATAGGTCCGCCAATTACGAAGCGACCTGTTGGGTTAATCAGAGTGCGCATATCTTTACGCGGCAGATCAATTTTGGAGAGAACTGGTTCAATGACAAACTCAATAATCTCAGGGGTTAACTTTTTCGCTACATCTACTTCTTCTGCATGCTGACTGGATATAACAACGGTATCTAAAGCAACTGCTTTATCGCCATCGTATTCAATCGTTACCTGTGTTTTTCCGTCTGGGCGAAGATAACCCAGCGCGCCTGATTTACGGACTGCGGAAAGTTGTTGGGCTAATTCGTGCGCTAACCAGATCGGAAGCGGCATTAACTCTTTTGTATCATCACAGGCGTAACCAAACATAAGACCTTGATCGCCCGCGCCTTGTAGATCGAGTGGATCGGCGGATGAGGCTACGCGGTTCTCATAGGCATCATCTACACCTTGCGCGATATCTTGAGATTGTTGCCCGATAGAAATGGATACACCGCAGCTATTTCCATCAAAACCTTTGACCGAAGAGTCATAACCAATTCCGATTACTGTATCTCGAACGATCCCCATCACATCTGCGTAACCATTGGTAGTCACTTCGCCCGCTACGTGAACTTGACCAGTGGTAATAAGCGTCTCTACCGCTACGCGGCTCGAAGAATCTTGCGAGAGAAGAGAATCTAATATCGCATCGGAGATCTGATCTGCGATCTTATCTGGATGACCTTCGGTTACGGATTCAGATGTAAATAATCTTTTTGACATTGGGCTAACCTAACTGAATAAGAGCCTGATCGAGTAGTAACTCGGCAAGCGTGTCTTTGCTGGTTGGTGGAACAGGTATCGGAGCGCCATTGCTCGTGAGTATAAATCCTTCAGTATCAAGTGATCCGAAGATTGCACCATCAGATACATTGTTTAGATAGAGAATATTAGCGCCCTTAGCCAGCCTTTTCGCTTGAGCCGCATCTAAATCATTGTTGGTCTCTGCAGCGAAGGCGATAACAATCTGTTTATCGCGAAGATTTGCGATTGATTTGAGAAGATCCGGATTCTCAACCAATGAAATATCGTGTAGATCACCCTTCTTTATCTTTCCCTCTGAATACTGCAAGGGTCTCGCATCTGCCACTGCGGCGCTCATTACTAGAAAATCACTCTTTGGGAACTCTCGCTCCAGGGCTGTATGCATTTCTATCGCTGTTTCTACCGGCAAGATATCGATCCCGTTTAAATCATCCATCTCTTCTTTTGAAAGTAGTGGATTAGCAAAGATCATCTTTACATCTGCGCCTCGATCACGGGCTGCACGAGCCACCGCTGCGCCCTGTCGGCCACTGGAGCGATTACCAATAAATCGAACTGGATCTATCGCTTCACGAGTTCCGCCAGCTGTTACAAGAACCCGCTTACCAAGTAAATCCTTACTTGAGCCAGTTACCTCTTCAAACTCGGAGATGATGTCCTGGGTTTCTGGGAATCTCCCCTGACCAAAGTCATCACCTGTCAGACGACCAACCGCTGGTTCCATTACCGTAAACCCGCGAGCTCGTAACTTCTTCACATTCTCCTGTGTCGCTGGATCAATCCACATCTGAGGATGCATCGCCGGAACCAAAAAAGTCGGAACATCAATTGCTAGAACTAAATTTGTGAGTAGATCATCGGCTCGACCAATTGCAATCCGCGCGATTAAATCTGCAGTCGCGGGAGCAATAATTAGCGCATCTGCCTTCTTTGCTAAGGAAATATGTCTAACCTCATCGACTCGCTCCCAAACCTGCGTTGTTACGGGTCTATGCGAGAGAGCTTCCCAGGTTGCTGCGCCAACAAAATTTAAACTTGATGGAGTTGGTACGACAGTGATCTGATATCCACGATCTTGTAAGCGGCGCAGCAGGTCACAGGATTTATATGCGGCAATGCCGCCGCCAACCCCGAGAATTACTTCTCGAACTTTGGCCATTTTCGTTTTGGTTTAAGAATTACTTACGCTGTTGGTTCGAGATTTTCGATCGTCAAGAGACCTTCGTTGATTTCGCGAAGAGCAATTGAGAGCGGCTTCTCGTGAACATGGGTTTCAACTAGCGGACCTACATATTCAAGGAGTCCTTCACCCAATTGTGAGTAGTAGGCATTAATCTGGCGTGCACGCTTTGCAGCGTAAAGGACCAGGCTGTACTTCGAACCGCTCTTGTCGAGAAGTTCGTCGATTGGTGGGTTAGTGATGCCGTCCATTTGGACCTCCTGATTACACGCGAGAATGCCTTAATTTTCTAAGGGGTATGGCTTAATCCTATCAGGCGTTCCACGACCTCTTCTACGCGGGTATTTACGACGGAAAGGTCGAATAAGCCCGCTTGTGCAAGTTCCTCCTGAGCTAGCGCTAAACGCGCCGCCCGTCTCTCTGGCGTATCCGTACCACGTCCTTCTAATCGAGAAACCAATTCTTCCCAAGATGGCGGCTGAAGAAAGATCAGTACCGCTTCAGGAGCGCTCGCTTTTACCTGTTTTGCACCAGAGATCTCAATCTCTAGAAGCACGTTCTTACCATCGCGTAACGCATCTTCTACTGGTTTTCTTGGGGTGCCGTAACGATTACCCGCAAACTCGGCCCATTCTAGAAATAGATCAGTTTTCACTGCGTTATCGAATTCATTTTCTGAGTAGAAGAAATAATCAACGCCATCTATCTCATTATGTCGCGCAGTTCTTGTTGTGGCAGAGACGCTCACCCAGAACTCATTTCTCTTCCGTAGCGCTTTGGCAACCGTGCTCTTGCCTACTCCACCAGGGCCGGACAGTACAAGCAACTTTCCACGTGCGCCGACAGAACTGCGATCAGGAAATTCGCGAAGCAAATTCTTTCGTTGCGCGATACCTAAACCTTGAATTCTTCTAGTCTGTGAAATAGCTAAGCGATCTAAGATAGCAATCGCCCGCACTTTGCCAACGCCAGAGAAAGATTCCAGTAGCTCCACAACTCGCATCTTCGCAATTGCCTCATCACTCATCGCGAGCTCAAAGACCGCAGATAGCGATAATTCACTACTCTTCACCCGAGCTTT
>CANHRF010000093.1 GCA_947463335.1 Actinomycetota bacterium | reverse complement strand
GCGCTCGTGACTAAATCAAAGTGTGGGCGACCTTCGCGGATTTCAATATCTGTTGCGCGAATATCCGCAGAAGTGCTTTCTCCAAATGTCAAAAGTTTGCCGGTATGAAGAGCGCTCATCTTTGGTGTGAACTCATCATATTGTCCGAGTATTGCAATGGCATCTGGCGATAGTGAGGAAATCATCTCGGACTTGGTCTTTGCAACAGCCTCGGCAGATCCGAACTCTCCAATATGAGCAGTGCCAACACGTAAGACCATGCCGATATTTGGCTTAGCCATCTCGCAAAGCAGGGCGATATCCCCCATGTGGCGGGCACCCATTTCTAGAATACAGAACTTTGTTTTTTCATTACATTGCAAAAGGGTTATTGGAGTACCTAGCTCATTATTAAAATTACCTGCTGGCGCTACAGTGTTACCGAGATTTTCTAAAATGTGATTGAGTAGATCTTTGGTTGTGGTTTTACCTTGAGAGCCTGTCAAAGCCACGACCTGTAAATCCTTTAGTTGCCCACGTACAAATGCCGCTAGTTTATTTAGCGCTGCTATTACATCTGGTACAACAATGCATCTTTCTTCGGATGCAGTAGTAACTATTGCAAGAACCGCACCCTTAGCAAAGGCATCGCCAATGTAGTTATGACCATCAGATTTCTCGCCTATCAGCGCCAAGAATATTGACCCAGCAGTTGCTTGGGTGGAATCGAAGACAGGAGCAGAAGTCACAGTTACATCTGAACCAATTAACTCGCCGCCAATAACTTGGGCGATTTCCGAAGCCTTGAGCGCAATCATCGCTTCGCCTCAATCTTCTGCGCCAGGATTAGACGATCATCGAAATCCAATACTTGACCATTTATCTCTTGGCCAAGTTCATGGCCTTTCCCAAGAATTATCACTGTATCTCCCGGCGAGGCCAGAGAAGTGGCATATTCAATTGCGGCGGCCCGATCAATGACAACTTGCGATGGCTTTGTGATCTTAAGGCCACTAACCATTGAATCTAGAATTGCGGAAGGATCTTCTGATCTCGGGTTATCGCTTGTGAATACAGCAACATCAGCGTTATCAAGCAACGCCTTACCCATCAGTGGGCGTTTAGTGGCATCGCGATCTCCACCACAACCGAGAACAGCAATTACTCGTCCAGATGTAAATTCGCGTACTGATTTGAGAACATTGGATACTGCATCAGGAGTGTGCGCATAATCTACGAAGGCGTTGAAGTTCTGTCCGACTGCAACTTCTTCCAGCCTTCCAGTCGCTCCTGAAATCTTAGGCACGATCGCGGCAATATCAATTGGATCGATTCCAGATTCGACTGCAATGGCGATCGCCATAAGCAAGTTATCGAAGTTGTAACCACCACGTAAAGTTGTGGTTGTCTCAATTAAGATTCCGCCGGCACCGCGAATCTTTAACTGCACCTGCTTTGCGTGAGCATCTATTTCTGCATAGTGCCAGGTGGCCTTGGGATTTGATCGTGACAAGGAGACAACTGGAAGCTCTGTTGAATCGGCAAGTCGCGCGCCGTATTTATCATCAATGTTAATGAATGCGGCATCAGCCATTTCATATTTAAAGAGCGCAGCTTTTGCCGCAAAGTAGCTCTCCATATCGCCGTGAAAATCGAGATGATCTTGCGTTAAGTTTGTGAAGCCCGCTATAGCAAAGTGAGCCCCTGCCAACCGATGCAACTGAAGAGCGTGGCTTGATGCTTCGATAACTAAGTGGCGCATATGGCGCTCTCTCATCACCGCCGCAAGTGCGTGCAATTCAGTTGCTTCAGGAGTTGTGCGTTTGCTGGAGATAGCTTCCGTTCCAATACGAGTCTCGACTGTGCCAATCAGGCCGCAATCGCGATGCGCTCCTTCAAAGATCTGATGCAACAAAGTGGTAACGGTGGTTTTACCGTTGGTGCCCGTTATTGCAATTGAATGTAAATCCCGCATCGGTTCACCGTATAAAAGCGCTGCTACTCGCCCGGCCATTAGACGTGGGCTTTCAACAATTAGAACCGGTAAGCCTTTAACCAATTTTGCACCTGCTGGATCAGTCAAGACAGCAACTGCTCCTTTTTGCTTGGCGCTCTCCGCAAATTCTGCTCCGTGACGGTTAGCTCCCGGTATTGCTATAAACAAATCACCAGCAAAGATATCGCTATCGCTATGACTGGTTCCGCTTATCAAAATCGCCGCTAAATCATTCTCGCTAGTTGTGCTCTGTGCTCCAAGGGATTTTGCAATTTTATCGAGCCTTAAACTGGGCGAATTAAACGGACGCATCATCGCTTCTCAGAACTCGCTTGGCTAACTTTTATCTGCTTCGCTTCACTTTGCATTTTCAATAACTCTTTTTGAGTTAACGCTATCGGCATGACCTTGGTGCCGGTAGGGGCTACGTGTTCTGATTTCAAAACAAATGACATCACCTTTTTGAAGACTGGGCCACCAAGTGAGCCGCCGTAGTGAGCACCCTTGGGATCTTGGATCGTGACGCTGATGACATACTTTGGATTATCTGCTGGCGCAAAACCAATAAATGATGCTGTGTATCCACTGTAACAACGGCACTCAGTGTCGTAACGGTTTGCAGTACCTGTCTTGCCTGCTACACGATAACCCGGAATGGCTGCACTAGGAGCTGTACCTTTTGCAGAAACTACTGATTCCATCATTAGCCGCAACTGCTTGGCGGTGATGGCGCTAATTACTCGTTCATTTGTTCGCGGAACTGAAGCTGTAAATTTACCTGAGTTATCTGTCGTTCCCGCAATAACTGTTGGAGAAACGCGCACTCCATCATTTGCGATCGTTGCAAAGATACTTGTGGCCTGCATTGCAGTTACTGAATAACCCTGACCAAATGCCACTGTAGGAGCTGTAGTTCCTGACCACTCGCTTACAGGATGGAAGATACCGCCAGATTCGCCAGGCAACCCTGAACCCGTTGACTTACCCATTCCAAATTTAGCGAGATAGTCGTAGAGAGTTTGATTAGACATCATCTCGCCGATTTTGATGGTTCCTGTGTTAGAGGAGACAGCCAAGATTCCAGATGTCGTCAAATACTGAACCGGATGTTTCTCGTGATCGCTGAATTTTTCGCCAGCGCGTGTAATTGAGTAAGGAACCTTTAAGACTGTTTCTGGAGTTATCTTCTTCTCTTCTAGTGCAGCCGCTAGAGTCATAACTTTGCCAGTTGAACCAGGCTCGTAAACATCTTGCACCGATGGATTTCGCATATGTGCGGCGGAAACTTTTTTAGTGTTATTTGGATCAAATGTTGGAGCGGTAGCGTGCGCCAAAATGTGGCCAGTCTTCGGATCCATAACTATGACGGTTCCACTTTGAGCGCGAGCCTTGGTTACCGCTTCCTGAATGGCATTTACCGCAACCCATTGGACGTCGCGATCAATAGTTAACCTAACTGATGTGCCCTTCTTAGCGGCGATAATCTCGTTCTGTGATCCAGGAATTTCAGCGCCCATACCGCGTGCAAATGAATATCTGCCATCGGTGCCAGAGATAGTTGAATTCATACTTGATTCGATTCCGGTAGCGCCGATTCCATCTTGACGGACAAATCCGATCAAAGATGAAACTAAGGAACCAGAAGGATATTCACGGATAAAGTTTCTTTCTGAGAAGAATCCGACAATTCGCTTATCTAGATTCTCTTTACTCAAAGCAGCGTTGTGGGACGCAATGGCGCTACTTAACTCTCGCCAAATCGCTGGCTTAGCGTTTCGAACCACCATTGCATATCGCTTAGTTCCGGTGATGACTTCCTGAACTTCAGTGACAGGCATCTCGAGATATGGAGCGGCAAATTCTGCGGTTTGAGCTGGATCTGTAACCATTTTCTGATCTACCACGATATTTATCGCGTAGACGCTGCGCGCAAAAGCTACGCCGTTGATATCAGTAATCTCTCCGCGCGCTGCCGGAATTGCGCGAGTTGATTCCATCTCGTTTGCCGCTTTGTTGCGATATTCGTTCGCTTGAACCCCTTGAATCTGAATCAGGCGAGCTGCAAATAGAAGGAAGAAGATAAGAATAAAGATGAAAAGAACTCGAATTCGCGCAGCGGAGAGGCTTAAATTACCCACGTTTAACATCTCCATTGGCTAGTGACTGATCAACTTCATCTAAATTTAGAAATACTGGCGTATTCGAAGGACGCATTCCGAGTTCTTGGGCTTTTGCCGCTAGCGCTTCTGGCGATGAGGCTGCTTCTATCTGCCTATTAATTGCTTCGCGTTGGTCTGATACAACCTTTGCTTCTGCCTTTAGCTCAGAGAGAGTGAAGGCATCTTGAGCCAAAAGGATATTTACCGCCAGAAGTATGAGTAATCCAACTCCCCCGACTACCGAGAGAAAAACGGCGAAGAAGCGTTGCGTCGCTTGAGTACCTTCGGAAACGCTGGGAACCAATTTGAGAAATACTTCAACAGATTTCTCTGTGAGTTTCTGTCTAGGTGCGCGTGCGGTTTTGACCGCGGTTGAATTTAGTAGCGCCATTTATGCCGCCACCTTTTCGATTGCACGAAGTCGCACCGATGCAGAACGAGGATTAGCTTCTAATTCTTGAGCTGAAGGTGTTTCTCCTGATTTTGAGACAAGCGCAAACTTCG
>CANHRF010000092.1 GCA_947463335.1 Actinomycetota bacterium | reverse complement strand
GCCGGCTAATCGAAAAATCTTGAAAACAGGCTTTGCTCTTACCATCTGTGTTCGAGTTACAGCATCAACATGCAACGCCATGGCAACGCGGATCTTGTCAGTTAACTCTGAAAGTTCGCGCAGCAAATCCTTTTCGATCGCTCCGTCGACTAAGTGCCCGTCATTTAAAAGTAATCCAAGTGCTCCCGAAAGTCCGCTCTCTGCTTGCGAACGAGTCTGCATCTGGGCATCACGAGCCTGATGGGCTGCTGCTGTTAAGAGTAATGAAGACGCCGGATCTGCAAGATCGCTCTTCGCAATCTCAAGCGCAACTGCGGCGCGACGTTGTAATAATCCATCGAGATTTGCCCAGCTCGTTTCTACACGATGATGCAAACGATCCAATCGAGTTGCTGAATAAGACAGGTACCAAAGTGCGAATACAGCTAAGAAGGCGATAAGAAAATACTTTTCCATTTAGCTACCTTCCCGACCTAAGAAGCGATTCCAAGCACGATTCTCCGATGACAGAGTAACGCCCTTACTGCCAACCAACGCCATCTCATAAATCGAATAAATATCTTCCGCGACGACATCCCAATCAAAGCGCTGTGCATAGACCTTGCCTCTCTGCGCTAACGCTTTACGTTTCTCTCCTTCACGCAGCAAGTCAATAACAACTTTTGCGAGATCCTGTGGATTCTCGGATTTAAATAGCGCTCCATATTCTCCACCACCCAAGAGTGATTCAAATGCTGGAATATCGCTCGCCACTACCGCTGCTCCACCCGCAAGTGCTTCGGCGAGAATGATGCCAAAGGATTCCCCCCCAGTGTTTGGCGCGATATACAAAGCGACTGAAGAGAGAAAATCCGCTTTCTCTTTCTCGCTGATGCGACCTAGAAATTCAAAGCGGTGTCGAAGTTGCGGATCAATCTCATCCTGAACTTCTTTACTGTCTCCTGGACCCGCAACCAAAACTCTGACATCTGGTGCAAAGCGTGAAATTATAGGAAGCGCTTCGAGCAGAACAGAAAGACCTTTCCGTGGCTCTTCATATCGCCCGATAAATCCCAGAGTGTTTCCACTCCACTCCTCTCGCAACTCGCCATCACGGTAACGATCTGCATAAATTCCATTTGGGACGACTACCGCATCTGTTTCTAAATGTTCAGTCAGGGTTGAACGAGCTGCTTCACTGACCGCAATTCGCGCAGTAAGTTTTTCAATAACCGGCTCCAGAATCGGTCCAATCGCAAATATCGCTTTCTGGCGCTTAGCTGCTGCGTGGAAGGTTCCTACTAATGGACCCTCAGCCGCCCAACACGCGAGTAATGAAATTGAGGGAATCGCAGGTTCGTGTAAATGCAACAAATCGAATTTACCGTTGCTGATCCATTGTCTGACTCGCGCAAAGGCGATCGGTCCGAAGAGCACGCGTGCGACTGCGCCGTTGTACGGAATCGAAATAGGTTTACCGGCGCTAGTTACATAATCTGGAATGGCTTCTTCATCAATCACTGGTGCAAGCACTGAAACATAATGACCTTTTGCGATTAGATACTCGGCCAAATCGCGAACGTGGTTTTGTACACCGCCCGGCGTATCCCAGCCGTATGGGCAGACCAATCCAATGCGAAGTTTCTTTAGCGGCATTAACTTCGCTCCTGAAAGTCGCCATCAACCCAGATTCGCTGCAACATATGCCAATCCTCTGGTGTTCTCGAAATTCCTTCTGCAAATAGATCCGCACATCGCTGCACAACAACGGAAACCCGTTCGGACTCAGTGCCTGAACTTGGAACCACAACGCTATTGAATTCGATATGAATTCCGCCCTTTGTGTAAGAGACATGCGCTGTGATTAGTGGGATGCCGGTACGAACCGCGAGAAGTGCCGCCCCAGCAGGCATACGTGCGGGATATCCAAAGAAATTAACTGCCACGCCACTACGGGAAAGATCACGATCTGCGACTAAGGCAATAAGTGCTCCTTCGCGCGCTCTCTGCATCAGCGTTCCCATTGATCTGCTATCAGTCGATAGGACTTCCATTCCCATGTTCTGTCGGTACTCAAGAAACTTATTAAAGAGCGCTTCCGGCTTTAACTTCTCCGCAACCGTGACCAATGGAAAACCCATTGCACAGAAATAAGATCCTGCGTGATCCCAGTTTCCAGAATGCGGCAGGGTAACAACCACGCCTCTTCCATCTTTCATTGGACCAGTCAACAACTCTTCACGAGTTACCGAAACGCTGCCAAAGATTCTCTCTTTCGACCAGTCAGGTGAGCGAAAAGTGTCGCACCAGTAACGCATGTAAGACGAAATCGCTCTTGCCATGAGTTGATCCATCTCACTGGAATTCTTATCAGGGCAGACTCTCTGTAAATTACTTCGGAGCCTCTTCATCCGCGGACCATTTCGCCGCAGAGTGAACTCGCCTATTTTCTCAAAGAGCGAGTAGGCGGATTTCTCCGGGAGCGCTCTAACTAATTTCCATCCAGCAAAATATGCGGATGCGACGAGAAAATCTAAGTTCATATTCTTTACAAAGCCGCCTTGACGATTCTAATTCTCTGAAAAACTGTCACCGTTGCCAGAACGAGTAGCGTCCACACGCCAATGGCTAGTGCAAATGGAACGCCCAGTCCTTCGAGCCCAATGGCGGTTAAAGCAATTATCAAACGTTCAGTGCGCTCAGCGATTCCCCCCGAACATTCGATTCCTAAAGATTCCGCTTTCGCTCTTATGTAAGGAACTAAAGTTCCTACGACTAGTGCGCCAAGCGCAACAGGCAACAATGGATCTTCGATATCAATAAGAGCAAGAATCAATCCAATCAAAATCGCTGAGTCAGTAACTCGATCAATAGTTGAATCTAGAAATCCACCCCACTTGCTCGCACCTTTGGCGGAAATCCGCGCCATAGTTCCATCAAAAAGATCGCTAAGTGCAAAGAAGGAGATAACCAACGTTCCGATAAAAAACTCTTGTTTAGGGTAGAAATAGAGCGCGCTAAGAACTAAACCAGCGGCACCGATGAAGGTTACGGAGTTAGGCGTTAAGCCAAGGCGAAGGGCACCTCGCGCAATGGGATTGATGGCGCGGGTTACGGCGGGTTTTAAAGAAGCGCTTAACATCACCACCATCGTAGGCTCAAGGGTAGATATTCACCTATTCTGACGCCTGTGAATTCTCAAAAACGTATCCACGTATACGGCCATGTGTCCGCCCAACCGCAGGCGGTCGCCAATTTATTCGGGGCGCAACTGGCAAATGAGATCGTCGCGGAATCAGAGCTCGCAATCTTTGCAATCAATCCCGCAGCTGGAATCGATCAACAAACGATTGATCAATGGCAAGCGCTAAGCGATTACCAACTTCCGCGACTCGTTGTTGTAAATGAGTTGGATGGTTCCGACGCTGATTTCGAAGATGCGATTATGTTGGCCAACCGCGTATTTGATCAATTGGTTACTCCCTACCTCGTTCTACATTCCGAAACTGGGAGTCCAATAGCCCTGATCTCGCTGGGTGATTTAACAATCATTGATTACAGCACCAATCCCACAACAATCTCCCCCAGCGAAAGTGAGCACCAGGAGTTAGTCGCAGAGTTCCGTGAAGAGTATTTGGAGGACTTAGCCGCCGCTGGTGATTCCGCGTTTACCGCAGGTTTATTGTTCCCGGCTATTCCAATCGTGATTTCAAATGGACTCGGCGTAGATATTGTAAAAAGTTATATCGACCAGATTTAAGGGCTAGATACTCACCAAGCGGCAGCGAGCTCATCACGAGTCTGCGATAACAGAACCGGCATAACTTTCGTCTGGCCAATCAACGGCATAAAGTTTGCATCGCCTGCCCAGCGAGGAACAACGTGTTGATGGATGTGTTCGGCAACACCGGCGCCAGAGATCGCTCCTTGATTCATCCCTAAGTTAAATCCAGCAGGTGCTGAAACTTTTCGCAACGTGACCATCGCATGCGCTGTTAGTTCAGATATTTCATCACGTTCATCTTTGGTTAAATCAGTTAAATCGGCGACGTGACGATTTGCGCAGATTAAAAGGTGGCCAGCGTTGTATGGATAGAGATTCATAACGACGTAAGCGTTTTTTCCGCGCGCAACGATCAGACCTTCCTCATCGCTCAACTTTGGTATTCGACAGAAAGGGCACTCGACCGCGTTTTCAGAGAGTGGTCGATTCTCGCCCTTGAGGTACTCCATGCGATGCGGCGCCCAAAGACGTGCCCAACGATCGGGCATTCCGGCGTTCTGATCCGCCACAGTTAAACCTGTTTACGATCGCGTATCGCGCTCTGAATTTCTGCGATCGCATCAGCAACGGCGATTCCGTTCTTCTGCTCTCCATTACGGTAGCGAATAGATACTTTGCCAGTCTTCTGATCTTCTTCACCAGCGATCAACATGTAAGGAACCTTCTGCATCTGGGCATTGCGAATCTTCTTCTGCATGCGATCATCTGATGAATCTAAATCGATTCGGATACCAGCAGATTTAAATTCTTTGACCACGCCAGCTAGGTAATCTGCAAATGCCTCAGCGACTGGAATAGCAGTAACTTGCACCGGTGCAAGCCATGGTGGAAACGCGCCAGAGTAATGCTCAGTTAGAACTCCGAAGAATCTTTCAATTGAACCAAAGAGTGCGCGGTGAATCATTACCGGACGTTGGCGGGTGCCATCTGTTGCTG
>CANHRF010000091.1 GCA_947463335.1 Actinomycetota bacterium | reverse complement strand
TCATATTGCGCACCTTGGATAACGCCAAATAACGCTTGGTATGGCTTATCGCTGCGTTGTTCAGTGAGGCGCTTATGTTCATCCAAACAACGTATAGCCCAGTCGTAAGTGCGTTCCATCGCCAGCTCTTGATAAGGGCGAGTGTTGTGCAAGGTAGTGCATTCATCGAAAGCGAAAATAATATCGGCGCCGATTTTATGTTGGATCTGCATTGAGATCTCAGCAGTGAAGCGGTGCATCGAACCATCGAGATGAGATTTAAAGGTCACGCCATCATCATCAACGTGGGCCAAACGTTCTTTATTGCCAGCGATTACTTGATCAGAACGAAATGTTTTGGCATCCATCGCCAAGACTTTCTTAAAGCCAACGCCGAGCGAGAGAACTTGAAATCCACCGCTATCGGTAAAGGTCGGTCCGTTCCAATTCATAAACTTTGCAAGGCCGCCAGCTTCATCTAAAAGATCGGGACCCGGTTGTAAGTACAAGTGGTAGGCATTGGCTAAGAGCGCTTGCGACCCTAGATCCTTCATCGCCTCTGGCAGAACTGATTTAACAGTTGCCTTGGTACCCACCGGAATAAAGGCGGGGGTTTGGATTTCACCATGTGGAGTTGAGATAGTGCCAACGCGCGCCAACCCATTTTCAGCGCTGTGCTTTATCTCGAAGGCGAAACTCTTTGAACTTTGGCTAGACACGTGGGTTATTGTCGCAGATTTATCTTGGCCCTATTAACTATGAATTACTTTGAGGAGTGTAAAAATCAGAGCCAGGGATTTATGACTACCTTGCCTGATTGTGGTGACATAGACATATGCATCGCTTCATCTGCTTGGTCTAATCCATATTCGTGGGTTACGAGATCGGCAAACGGATATTGCTTGGCGTATTTATCGAAGAGTTTTAGGGATGGCCCGTAGGCATTAATTGGGTGATTAGAAAGCCCTATCAGTCTCAGATTTTTACTCAGTACGTGGCGATGCATACTTATAGAAACTTCACCGGTGTCAGCAAAGTTTCCCATCTCAAGAAGCGTACCTCCGCGACGCAACATCTCTATTCCTTCGATAACTGGTTCAGGACGATTGGTCATATGTAGTACAACGTCAGCTCCGATTCCACCGGTAAGTGAGTGGATTATCTTTAGCCGTTCGCTCTGAGTTGTCTTATCAACATTGATTATTAAATCTGCTCCAAATTTCTTCGCCAGTTCCAAGCGGTAATCAGATTTATCTATGCAGATAATCTTTCCAGCGCCCATTATTCCGAGTTTTGCTAGGTGCAATAAACCGAGTGGACCGACTCCAAATACGACCACGGTGTCTCCAGTTGTAAATCCTTCAATTGAATAAGAACTAAAATCCTTTAATTTATCAAGTGATGCCGCGCACGCCATTAATTCAGAGAGAACAGCCACTTTCGGAGAGATATTTTCTGGGACTTTATAAAAGAAGGTGCCAGGTTTGAAATACATATATTCAGCAAAGCCACCCAATAGGTGTGGCCATTGCGCGCTGGTAAAACTATTTCCGTAACATTGCGATTTTGAGCACCAGGTATAGCCTTGAATGTGAGTGCAGTAGAAACACTTGCCGCAAATCATGTCTGGGCACATCACGATTCGATCGCCGACCTTTACCTTGGCTTGATAAAAGTCTCCAGATTCTTCCAAGGCAGGACTGAGCTCCTCAATGATCCCCACATTTTCGTGGCCTTGAATGATCGGAAATGGTGTATCCGTCTCAGATTCAGTGCCGGCATATTGCTTTGTCTCACCTTGATAGGTGTGCTTATCGGTACCGCAAATTCCAGAGAGTTCAACGCGCATTAATAGCGCCCCGTCCTCTAATTTCGGGCGGTCAAAGGATTGAACTTCATAACGACCAGGGGCAACGAGGACTGCGGCACGAATTTTCATATCGCTAAGTTAGACCCATTAGCCGTGAGTTACCAGATCGCAACCCCCATGCTCGATCGCTACCAAATTGAGACGCGCTCGCTCTCGGCCAACCACAACTTATCGCCCTCGGTTAGGTCAAAGGCTTTGTAGAAGTCGGTGATATTGCGAACGATCGCGTTACAACGGAATTCATATGGTGAATGAGGATCGGTTGCGATGCGACGACGAAGTTCTTCGGCGCGTACCTTGCCGCGCCAAACTTGCGCCCAAGATAGGAAGAAACGTTGTTCGCCAGTTAACCCATCAATTACCGGGGCCTGAGCGCCTTTTAAAGCCAATTTATAGGCTTTAAACCCAATTGCTAGCCCACCAAGGTCTCCAATGTTCTCACCGACTGTGAGAGCGCCGTTGACGTGGATATCGGGGGTCTCTTCCGGAAACAACGCATCAAATTGTGCAATAAGTGCGTTTGCGCGCTTTTCGAATTCAGTGCGATCGGCTTGGGTCCACCAATCGATCATATTTCCGTCGCCATCAAACTTTGAACCCTGGTCATCAAATCCGTGACCGATCTCGTGGCCAATAACTGCCCCAATAGCGCCGTAATTAGCTGCGATATCGGCGGAAAGATCAAAGAATGGTGGCTGCAAAATAGCGGCAGGGAAGACGATCTCGTTCTGGATCGGATGGTAATAAGCGTTAACAGTCTGCGGAGTCATCAACCATTCGGTCTTATCTACCGGCTTACCGATCTTGGCTAGCTCGATATCGCGAGTGAATTTGGTGATCCGTCCGATATTTCCGAAGAGGCCATCACGGCTAATTTCCAGAGCTGAATAATCACGCCACTTATCTGGGTACCCGATCTTCGGGGTGAATTTAGCTAACTTATCAAGCGCCTTTGCTTTAGTTTCTGGGCCCATCCAAGTTAACTCATTGATGCTGATGCGATAGGCCTCGATTAAATTATCGACGAGCTCGAGCATCGCAACTTTCGCCGCTTCTGGGAAATGGCGCTGTACATAGATCTGCCCGATCGCCTCGCCGAGTGCGCCTTCTACGAACGAGATAGCGCGCTTCCAGCGGACGCGAAGTTCTGGGGTGCCAGATAAAGTCTTGGCGTAGAAATCAAAGTTCTGATTTACAAAGTCATCGGTTAGGTAAGCCGCAGCCCCTGAAATCAACTGCCATTTCATCCAGGCTTTCCAAGGAGCGGGATCAAAGTTTTCCAACATTGCAGAAAGGCCGGCGAAAAATGGCGGCTGTTGCACAACTAATTCATCAAAGGCGTGCTTTGGGATCTGGCTAAATTCGAGCCACTTTGCCCAATCAAAATTTGGGGAGAGAGTAGTTAGTTCATTGAAGGTCATCTTGTTGTAAGTAAGTTCTACATCGCGATTTTTAACCTGATCAAAATGGTGAGTTGCGATCTCCTTCTCTAATTCAAAAATCTGGTCTGCCAGGGCTGCGCCATTTTCAATCTTGGCCAGCGCAAACATCTTGGCGACATGCACCTTACAGGCTTTACGAATTTCTTCGCACTGGTCTTCGCGGTAGTAAGCCTCATCCGGTAAAGAGAGACCACCTTGGCCAAGATAGACAATATTCATTTCAGAGTTCATGGCATCGCCGTAAATACCTAGACCGAATGCGCCACCCAATCCGCGCATTTCTAAATCAGCCATGGTCTTTATAAATTCATCGCGATTTGAGATGCGATCGATGGCGGCTAGATCATCTAGCAGGGGCGTGATGCCGGCTTTCTCAATCGCATCGGTATCTAAGAAGCAGTCATATAGATCGCGGATCTTCTTCGCATCGCCAGCGCCAGTTGCGCCCTCGATGATCTCGCGGACCTGGGCTTCGGCTTCGATAAAGAGTTTGTAAGTCACGCCATCAGATGAGCGATCTTGAGGGATTTCGTGGGTCTTGAGCCATGCGCCATTGAAGTAACGATAAAGATCATCTTGGGGGCGGAACGAGTTATCGATGTGGGATGGATCTATTCCGCTTACGAGAGGATTTACTGACGCGCTCATATCTTCCTTTGCCTTCTAAAAAGTAGTTGAAAGTTCAACATCACCGCATATTCACGTATGATTGCCTTATGGCACGGGAAAACGCTACCTCACCTCGTTGGCTCAACCCAGCCGAAATGAAGGCTTGGCGCAGGTATATCGTCGCCAGTCGCCGCTTACTTGAAGCTTTGGATTTAGATCTTGCCCACCACGAATTGTCGATGGCGGATTACGAGATCTTGGCCCAGTTAAGTGATGCCCCAGATCGACGGATGCGGATGTCAGAGCTGGCAGATGTCGCGATGCTATCTAGGTCACGCCTTTCACATCGTATGAAGGTGATGGAGAAAGCGGGATGGGTAAAGCGCGAAGCCTGTCCGGTAGATAAACGTGGTTACTTTGCGGTGATGACGGCGAAGGGTTGGAAGGCGATTGTTGCCGCAGCACCCGACCATGTAGAAAGTGTGCGCGCTCGCTTTGTCGATCATCTATCAAAGGCTGATCAGACAGTACTGGCAGAAATTTTTGAGAGAGTTTCAGATCCACTTCGTAAAGATTTAAAGGATAAGTAAGAAAGAAAAGATTAAAAAGTGAAATAAAAAACCCGCCACATAAAGTGGCGGGTTTTTTATTAAGTAATTAATTACTTAGCTGCTGCCTTCTTGCGACGGCGCTTCTTTGGAGCAGCTGCTGAAGCTGCTGCCTTCTTGCGACGCTTTGGAGCTGCCTTCTTAGCTGCTGCCTTCTTGCGACGCTTTGGAGCTGCCTTCTTAGCTGCTGCCTTCTTGCGACGCTTTG
>CANHRF010000090.1 GCA_947463335.1 Actinomycetota bacterium | reverse complement strand
TGCGGATTGCTAGGGAGAAGAGCCAGAAGAATCAGGATTACGCCGAACTTAAGAAAATTACCAAATCTAATTTTCGTAAAGAGCATCGCAAATACGAGAGTTAGCGCTGAGAGTGCAAGTACTCCCCCATACGGAAGGATCGATGCAGCCGGAGAATCAGCCTGTCCGAATCCAATCCTGGTCCATCCGAAACCGCCAAATGGAAATACAGATCGCAGCTCTTCCATCGCCAGAAGTGTTCCGGAATTCAACCAAATCGATTTAAATCGATGAGCAGCGATTCCAACGGGTATATAGAAGAGCGCCTGTAAAAGCGCTAGAAGCATCCACGGAAGCGCTCCAACAAACTTGCCTGACCAATGCAGAACGATCGCGTTATAAATAAGTCCAAATAGAAAGGAAGCGATGATTGGTTTACTGGTGTTGGAAAGTTTTCCTAAGAATAATGAGTATCCGAATACTCCCAAATACCAAATTGCCAGCGGAGCGAATGCGGCACTCGCAAAGAATGCTGCTAATCCAATCGTCACCATTTAAGGGCCGAAATCAATCGATCTACGCTTGCCCCAAGACCATAACGATCTTTCATCTCATAAATCTTCGAGAGATCAGCGGGAGCTTTCGGCATAGATATATCAAGGTTCGGCAGAGCAACATCTCTCGCGCAATTAACTAGTGTTGGTGCAATCTTTAAGTAATCAGCACCAGCGATAATCTTCTTCGCCAGCGCTGGCGGTAAATCTTTATGCATATCGTGCGCACCTTGTAACGCTTCATCTACATCAGCAAAATGGTTGGCGATCAACGCCGCACCTTTCTCGCCGATTCCCTTGACACCCGGAAGGCCATCAGAAGGATCTCCCCGAAACATTGCAAATAACGCGTAACGATCTCCTGGAATCGCATACTTACGAGAGACCCAGGCCTTATCTACCAAATCATGTTGGGAAAGACCTTTCGCTAAGTAGACAACCTTCACATCACGTTTATCGTCGACTAACTGAAAGAGATCGCGATCTCCGGTGACGATGCGAATCGGACCCTTTTCACGAACGGAAAAGGTCGCCATAACATCATCAGCCTCATAATCATCAACGCCAACCATTGGAATCCCGAACTCATCAAGTAAATCTAAGAGGATCGGAATCTGTGGAGTCAGTAGATCAGGCTCTTCTTCTCCCTCACCATCTTCTTCTAAACGATTGGCTTTGTAATTGGGAAAGAGCTCTACGCGCCAAGATGGTCGCCAATCACCTTCGATGCAAGCGACGATTCGTTTTGGTGAGTACATAGTTATTAAGCGCGCGGTCATATCCAGATAACCACGGATAGCGTTTACTGGCGTTCCATCCGGAGCCGTCATAGTGTCAGGCATTCCGTAATAAGCGCGGTACCAAAGAGAAGCGCTATCAAGAAGCATCAAAGTCATAAGTCATCAACCATATATGAAACAACGCCACGGTCTGAACGCTTTATCGCCTCACGACATATCGGACGTAAGCGCTCACTCGCCCCAGCAATCTGCATCAAGAGATCCATCAATTGCTTCACAGAGCGAACGAAGTCACCGACTGACATATCGCTCCCCTTCAATACGTTTGAGAGTGAATTACCTTGCGCCCATCGATAAGAGATGTAAGCGAATCCAAAGTCAGGTTCCTTCTGAGTCTTCACATCAAAATCACTTTCAATTGCTTCCAGTTTCGCCCATAAACGGGTTACCTCGGCCAGCGCATTAGCTACGTTCTGGTGCGGCATCTTGGGTGCGTAATCATCACGGGATCTAGATTGAAAGATCATGGAAGAAGCAACTGAAAGAAGTTCCGGCGCAGTGAGATTGTCGAGTATCCCCGCGCGAATAGATTCAGTGAGCAGTAAGTCTGACTCGGCATATATCTTCGCCAAAATTTGACCCTGCGGCAGTGGCTTCTCGCCTTCAATGTAACCAAGATGTGTGAGCACATCACAGATACGATCAAAGGTTTTAGCAATCACGTTGGTTCTATTCTCGACACGAGCGCGTAGCCCATCTGATTCGCGGGCCAACCTTTCGGCCCGCTCCGCAAAACGAGCGTGCGTTTCGCGATCGCTGCAACGATGACACGCGTGGTTACGCGCTTGGCGCCGCAGGTTATCGATCTCGCCTTCCATATGAGCACGCTGGCGATTATCAAAAGTTTTGCGGCCATCTCTCTTCGAGAGCAGCTTTTCTAACTCTTTAACTTCTGAGCGTAGCGATGCGTAGCTTTCAAAGTTACCGAGATGGCACTTGGCGCTTTCTAGTAACTCGTCACGAGCAACTTCATTCTTCTTGATCTGCCGTACCAAACTAACTACCGCGCGATCGGCTTGGAACTGCGCAAACGATGATTCAAGGCTTCCGTGCGCTCTTTCTCGTCCAAAACGAGCGATTAAATTGATAGCCATGTTGTAAGTCGGCGTGAATGAAGAACGTAACGGATATGTTCGAGTAGATGCCAGACCAGCCGCCGTTGCTGAATCAACGGTCGGTGACCATTGCACAACAGCATTTCCTTCAATATCAATTCCCCGACGTCCCGCTCTTCCCGTTAACTGGGTGTACTCCCCCGGCGTGATTGGCACATGCGCTTCGCCGTTCCATTTGGTTAACTTCTCTAGAACGACTGTTCTCGCGGGCATATTAATTCCGAGCGCTAAAGTCTCAGTGGCGAAAACGGCTTTAACTAGCCCTCGCTGAAAGAGATCTTCAATTGCATTTTTAAAACTTGGCAATAAACCAGCGTGATGTGCGGCGATCCCGCGCTCCAGGGCGGTTATCCATTCGCGATAGCCAAGAACTTCAAGGTCTTCTTCCGGCAAGTTAGCGGTGAATCTCTCCGCGGTTGCCAGGATCTCTGCTCGCTCTTCCGTGTTAGTCAATTTCAGTCCAGCGGCGAGACATTGTTTTACCGCCGCATCACAACCCATTCTAGAAAAGATAAAGGTGATTGCAGGCAGCAAATTCTCACGGTTTAACTTTTCGATTATCTCTGCCCGTGAAAGCCGCGACTCTTGCGCGCCCCACTGTTCGCGACGATTTCTAGGAATACGGACCTTGCGAAGCGCCTCACGTTCTAGCGCCAAGATCTCTGGGTTTATCTTTCCAGGTTGGCTAAAGAGGTCAACTAGGTTCGAGTTAATCAAAACGTGTTGATAGAGCGGGATTGGGCGATGTTCGCTAACGATCACATCTGTTTCGCCCCGAACTTCTCCCAACCATTCTCCGAATTCTTCGGCATTGGAAACCGTTGCGGAAAGGGAGATAACTTGCACCGACTCCATTAAGTGAATCAGCACTTCTTCCCAAACAGCGCCGCGGAACTTATCTGCCAGGTAATGGACCTCATCCATAACCACTGAGCCAAGATTTACTAGCGTCGTGGAATTTGCATAGAGCATATTTCGTAAGACCTCAGTGGTCATAACTAAGATATCGGCTTCCGAATTTACATTTGTATCCCCTGTAAGGAGACCTACCTTTGATTCACCGAATCTTGCGACAAAGTCTTGGTACTTCTGATTGGAGAGAGCTTTAATTGGAGTGGTGTAAAAGCACTTCTTGCCATTGTGTAGCGCTAAAAACGCGGCAAACTCACCGACCACCGTCTTTCCCGCGCCCGTCGGTGCAGCCACAAGGACTCCGTGCCCACTCTCCACTGCGTGGCAAGCATCGATCTGAAATTGATCGAAAGCAAAGTCGAATTGCGAGATGAATTGTGACGTTACTTGATGCTTACTGCGCGACTTCGCTGCTGCATATTTCGCTGCTGGCGTCGTCATGGGGTCCACGATAGTCCAGCGCCGGCTATACATTCCGCCTTAACTGGAAGCCCACCGATTCTCTCTCCATCTGCATAAGCGATCGCCTCCGCGTTGAGTGAGATTCGTCTACTCCGATAAATATCAACTTGCTTATGATGGATATGTTGACCAGAAAAGACCTTCGGGAAGACGCGAATAAACTCCAATTTACTGACTGGGCGCAGCACCATTACTTCAAATAGGCCATCTGTCATTACCGCTCCCGGACACACCTTCATGCCTCCGCCATAGCTATGGCCATTTCCAATAGCGATCAACATCGCCTCTGTCTCAATGACCTGGCTATCTAATTCGATCAGATACTTCAGTGGTCTGAATTTTGGAAGTTCAATTGCGATGGCCGCGTTGTACTTCATTGGGCCTCTCGGCCAGTTCAATGAATTTGCTTTCTCATTAACAACTGAATCAAAACCTGTCGAAAGAATTGCACCGAACCATTCTGAATCTACTAAACCTAGATCAATAGGCGCCGCAATGGTTGAGGTGATGTGATCCAACTGGGGTTTAATGTTGTTCAACGACCAACCAAGTGCCCGAAGAAAATCATTGCCGGTGCCTGCTGGTATTACGGAAAATGGAATCTTTCGCGGAACTACGAGTTGAAGTACTAAATGCGCCAATCCATCCCCACCAACTGCGATCACGCCGTCACAGGTTCCACTTTGCGTATCCAAAAAGATTTCCAGACTGCTGCGCAACTTCTCCGCCGAATTAGCGGAAATTACTTGGTACGGAAGACCTCTTGATGCGAAGTAACCAGCTACCTCTGTACCAACAGCTGCGCCTTTACCTCCACCAGAAATTGGATTTACAACTATCGCCCACATACTTTGGCTTACTCGAGATGAGCGTTCTTTTTTGCTCTGCGGCGATC
>CANHRF010000089.1 GCA_947463335.1 Actinomycetota bacterium | reverse complement strand
TTCAGTGTGTAGCGATGATGGGTTGCCAACTTTACGGAGCGCAATCTGCATGGCGTCTAGAGCGACGTCAAAGATCGGCGTAGTTGCCGCGTGATCTAGGTAGACGCTCATTGGAGCAGTCTAGATCACTGGCGCAATTAACTCTTTTTTGCGCTGATGCCCGTTGTCGCCTGCGGCAGAACGTTGAAGAGATCGCCGATAACGCCAAAATCTGCGATATCAAAGAGTGGGGCTTCGGGATCTTTATTTACAACAACGATCGTCTTTGAAGTCTGCATTCCAGCGCGGTGTTGAATCGCACCTGAGATTCCACACGCAACATAAAGTTGTGGACTTACCGTCTTTCCGGTCTGACCTACTTGATGTGAGTGTGGGTACCAACCGGCATCAGTTGCGGCGCGTGATGCACCAACAGCTGCGCCAAGTGAATCAGCGAAACTTTCAACCGCTGCAAAATCACCGTTAGTGCCGCGTCCACCTGAAACAACAATGCTTGCCTCAGTTAACTCAGGACGACCGCCCTTAACAGGAGGTTGTGAAGAGGAAATTACTGAGTGCTTTGCAGCGCTGCTGATCTCTGCCGTTGCACTTTCAATAGCAGGCGATGCGCTGCTTAAATCTGCTTCAACGCTATTTGGGCGAAGGGTAATCACTGGTGTTCCATTGGAAACTTTTGATTGCACAGTCGTTGATCCACCAAATACCAATTGTGTTGCTGTGATATCTGCCGAAACATCAACAGCGTCAGTAATGATTCCTGATTCAGTTAAAACAGCAACGCGGGCGGCAACTTCTTTGCCGAAGGCGTGAGATGCAATCAAGAGCGCAGCTGGTGACTTGGCTTTAACCAATTGCGCCAGCGCATCTGCAACTGCCGGAACCCCGTGCTTTGCAAAATCTGCTGATTCAACGACCAAGATGTTTGCGATGGGACCCTGGTTTACAGTGGCAGCAAGTGCTGCACCTTTACCGGCATCGCCAAGTACAACTGCAGTAACAGAGCCAATACGGGCAGCAACTGTCGCTAGTTCAGCGGTAGTTTTCGTCGCCTTATCGCCTGCGAAATCTGCCAAGATAAATACGTTGCTCATATCAACTTCTTCTCTGCTAGGAAATTAACTAACGCTTCTCCGCCGTTACCTTCATCAGTAACTTTGACTCCTGCCGCACGAGCTGGACGTGGAGTTGCATCTTTAACTTGCGACCAAGCGCTCTGTGATGAAACGCCAACTGCTGCTAAATCACGTTGCTCAATAGTCTTCTTCTTCGCCGCCATAATGCCTTTAAATGATGGGTATCGCGGTTCGTTAATCTTCTCAACTACGCTGATAACGCAAGGAAATGGCGCAGAGACTTCATCAACGCCGGCTTCTGTAACGCGCGTGATCGCAACTTTTCCAGCTGGGTCAACAGTGACCTTAGAAGCAAAAGTTAATTGCGCCCATCCCAAGCGAGCGCTGATCATCGCCGGAACAACGCTCATTCGCGCATCAGTTGATTCTGTTCCGCAGATAACAAGGTCGTATCCGCCATCGCTAATTACTTTTGCAAGCACTGCTGAAGTCGCCAGTGCATCTGCACCAGCGAGCGCGCCATCGGTAATCAAGATCGCATCATTTGCACCCATTGATAGCGCTTTACGAACCGCTTCAGTTGCGCGTTCTGGGCCCATTGAAATAACAGTGACGGTATTTGCTCCGCCTTCTTCATTTCCACCGTGCGCTTCGCTGATACGTAGCGCTTCTTCAACTGCATATTCATCTAAATCATTTAGAACAGCATCAACGCTCTCGCGATCGAGAAGGCCATTGACCATCTTCTTCTCTGCCCACGAATCCGGAACTTGCTTTACACACACGGCGATCTTCATACGGCAGATGTTACTGGTGAGTAGAATTTTTAACAATCCGAAATTTGCCAGCGCAGCAGCAAATCAAACGACGCTGAAGCAGTAATTACCGACCCGGTTTACCCTTAATATCTAATCTATGCTCGCATTTATCGCACCCGGTCAGGGAGCTCAAACTCCTGGGATGCTCGAGCCCTGGTTAAGCGATCCCACCGCTAAAGAGTTGGTGGCGCACTGGTCGGCGCAGATCGATCTCGATCTATTGCGCCTTGGTACAACCGCTGGCGCTGATGAAATTAAGGACACCGCTAATGCCCAACCGTTGATTGTTGCGGCAGGGTTATTGGGCGCACGCGCTTTAGGCAGCGCCAAGTTTGCGATCGTCGCTGGCCACTCCGTTGGAGAAATTACCGCAGCGGCACTTGCTGGCGTTATTGATGAAGTAGATGCGATGAAGTTAGTTCGCGCCCGCGGTTTAGAGATGGCAAAAGCTGCCGCCCTTGCACCTGCCGGAATGTCTGCCGTTCTTGGCGGTGATCGTGAAGTTGTTCTGCGTGCGATCTCTGATTTGGGGTTGGTTGCGGCAAATGACAATGGTGCGGGACAGATCGTTGCCGCTGGAGATTTAGAAGCGCTCGCCAAGTTAGCGCCAGAAGGTGCACGGGTCCGCGCCTTAGCGGTTGCCGGTGCATTTCATACCTCTTATATGCAACCTGCGGTAGAGCCGCTGCGCGAAATCGCGGCAAAGATTTCGGTACGTTCAAGTAACTGCCCGGTCATTTCAAATAAAGATGGTGCAGTTTTGCAAGATGGACGCGAGATTTTAGATCGGATCGTCGCACAGATTTCTAACCCGGTGCGCTGGGATCTATGTATGACAACGCTAGCTGATCACGCAACAGGCGCAGTTGAAGTTCCACCAGCGGGAACTCTCGTTGGATTGTTAAAGCGCGCCGTTCCAATCATTGAAACATTCGCCTTAAAGAGCGCAGAAGATGTCACACTTGCTAAGGAATTTATCGTGCGCCATCAAGATGAGGTTATGTAATGGTCATAAAGAGTAAACCAGGTAGCGAAAGCTCGATCCTCTCTGTCGGTGTTTACCGCCCATCTCGTTTGGTTCCAAATTCAGAGATCGTTGATGCCATTGATTCCAGCGATGAATGGATTGTGCAAAGAACCGGAATCGAATCACGTCGCTTTGCCGGCCCAGATGAATCTGTTGTTGATATGGCGATCGGCGCAGCAGAGCAAGCACTGGTGCGCGCCAAGTTAACAATTAAAGATATTGATTCAGTAATTGTTGCAACTATTACCTACCCACATCAAGCACCATCTGCAGCCACCGCAATTATTCAGCGAATGGGGAATCCAACCGCGGCTGCCTTCGACATCAGCGCTGCTTGCGCAGGTTTCTGTTATGGCGTTGCCATGGCTCACGATTTTGTCCGCGCCGGAAGCGCTAAGAAAGTATTGGTTATTGGCGTAGAAAAAATCACTGACTTTACCGACCCAACTGATCGCGCTACCGCATTTATCTTTGCTGATGGTGCCGGTGCAGTAATCATTGGCGAATCTAATGAAGCAGGAATTGGCCCAGTTGAATGGGGTTCGGATTCCGAGAACCGCGATGCCATCTTGATGAACCCATCTTGGATAGATGTGCGCGATACGCAAACGCAGTTAACCAAAGCAGATATTAAATGGCCCAATATTTCTCAAGAAGGTCAGAAAGTATTTCGCTGGGCGGTATTTTCAATGAGCAAGGCTGCGCTTAAAGCTTTGGATTCAGCGGGCCTGAGCGTTAATGAAATCGATGCCTTTATTCCGCATCAAGCAAATGTACGAATCATTGAAACAATGGCGAAAGAAATGAAATTGCCGGACTCTGTCATCATTGCAGATGACATCCGGACCAATGGAAATACCTCTGCCGCTTCAATTCCACTAGCGATGGATGCTCTCTTGCTCAAGCATCCGGAACTGCATGGAAAGTTAGCCCTTCTTATCGGATACGGTGCAGGTCTGGTCTACGCGGGACAAGTTGTGAAATTGCCTCCAAAACCATAATTTTTCTGATTAACCGCCCAATTACTAGGAAGTAAGGGGCTTTATCGGGGAGAATTACTCCCTGTTCACAATGTATAAAGATAAGGATCCATCAAATGGCACTTTCACCAGCAGATGTACTCGCAGGAATCAAAGAGATCGTTGAAGAAGTAGCAGGAATTCCAGCTGCCTCAATCGAACTAGATAAGAACTTCACTGATGATCTAGAAGTAGATTCATTAAGCATGGTTGAAGTTGTTGTCGCTTGCGAAGAGCGCTTTGGTGTGAAGATCCCTGATGAGAAAGTAACTGATCTCGCAACAGTAGGAGATGCAGTTAACTTCATCGTTAACGCTGCCGCATAAGTAATTTCATGTCACAACGTCGCGTAGTGGTTACCGGCTTAGGCGCAACAACTCCACTTGGCGGTGACGTAGCCAGCACTTGGGCTGCGCTAATCGCCGGCAAGAGTGGCGTGCGCCTATTGACCGAAGACTGGCGCGAACAGTTACCGGTGCACTTTGCCGCTCGCGTCGCGATTGAACCAGCCGATCAAATGGAACGCGTAGAAATGCGCCGCTTAGATCGCTCTGAACAATTCGCGTTAGTCGCATCGCGTGAAGCTTGGAAAGATGCCGGTTCGCCAGAACTCGATAAAGAACGCCTTGGCGTTGTAATTGCATCTGGCATCGGCGGCGTAATTACTCTGCTTGATCAGTTTGATAATTTGAAAGAGAAAGGTGCGCGCGGTGTCAGCCCGCACACTGTTCCAATGTTGATGCCCAATGGTCCAGCGGCAAATGTTGGCCTTGAGCTGCAAGCCAAAGCTGGTGTGCATACTCC
>CANHRF010000088.1 GCA_947463335.1 Actinomycetota bacterium | reverse complement strand
GGTTTCGCACTTGCTATGGATACTTTGGATCACACTCGCATCACAATCGCCGCGCAAGCATTAGGAATTGCCCAAGGCGCTATGGATGTTGCGGCTAAGTACTCACACGAGCGCAAACAATTCGGCAAAGAGATCTTTGATTTCCAGGGCGTTCAATTTATGTTGGCGGATATGGCGATGAATATAGAAGCAGCTCGCCAGCTAACTTACGCCGCTGCTGCACGTAGCGAACGAGGCGATAAGGATCTGAAATTCTTCTCTGCAGCAAGTAAAACCTTTGCCAGTGATGTTGCTATGAAAGTAACCCAAGATGCAGTGCAAGTTTTAGGTGGATATGGATATGTTTCAGATTATCCAGTAGAGCGCATGATGCGCGATGCTAAGTTAACGCAAATTTATGAAGGCACTAATCAAATTCAACGAATCGTGATGGCGCGAAATCTGCCTTCTAATTAATTTTTAAAACGCAAGACCAAATCAGGAGTTGCGGCAGCGTTGAGTCGGATATCGAAATCTTCGCGCGGCAGATCTTCGCTCGAAATTTCATCTGGGTGGATCAATCCGATGCTCCAAGTAGTTAACTTGGAAAGTGCGCGATCATAAAATCCTCCGCCTTGCCCTAACCTGTAGCCTGATCTATCAATGCGTAGTGCGGGAACAACAATCAATTCAATTTGTGACAGATCCGAAATAGCTGATCCAACGGGTTCAAGTATTTTCTTAGAGAATTTGCTGGGCGTTAGCTGATCGGTATCACCTTGCCACTGCACCCATTCGAGATCCTCACCAATAATTCTTGGAAGATATAGAACTTTCCCATTTTTCAAGAGCGCGGTATTTAACTCTGAAGTGCTGGGTTCGTCTCCGTAAGAGAGATAAGTTGCAATATGTGTTGCTTTTGTAAATTCAAGTGAGGTAGCAAGGTAAGCAAAAGAGTGATCTAGATATCTTTCACGCCTTTCAAAGCGATAGCGATTGCGTAGATCGGCTTTCTCACTCGATGCGCTCACGTAAATCCCCAATATTTGGTTACTCAAGAAGTATTGTTGCTGATTATGTCAGACCGTATGCGCGTGGATGAGTTCCTCTCCTGCCTTATTTCAATATGCCGACCGCTAGATCCATTTAGCATGTCGCTCTTGGATGCACACGGGGCGACGCTTGCCGAAGATGTTTATGCGGGAGAGCGTTTGGTTTTAAAATCTGGCTCACGAATTCGCTCAACTCAAATTGGTTTAGCTGCCTCGATCGGCCGTGATCAACTGCCTACTCGACCACATCCGCGCGTTGTTGTTCTTTCCGCAGGTCCAGATCTAGTTGAGCCAGGTAAAGAGTTAAAAGAAGGCGAAGAGTTTGAGACAAATTCTTGGTTGCTCACGACTGCCGTGCGCGAAGTAGGCGCGGTGGCCTATCGCGTCCACACAATTCCGGATGATGAAGCCCAGCTGCAAGCGGTGATTGAGGATCAACTGGTTCGGGCAGATCTAATTATCATTAGCGGTGAGCGTAAAGATGATTCCTTTGATTTGATTACCCGGACTTTGGCAGCGATGGGTGAGATTACAACTGTAGATATCGCAATCGAATCTAGCGGAAGACATAACTATGGAGTTATCGGTCCAGATAAAACTCCGGTTGTGACTCTGCCTGGTGATCCAGTCGCTGCATATATATCTTTTGAACTATTTGTGCGCCCGATGATTCGAACAATGTTGGGCGCTGCGACTATTCACCGCCCATCAGTTAAAGCCAAACTTGAGAAGGCGATAACTTCCACAAGCGATAACCGTTCTTATATCCGTGCCGTTCTCTCTGAAAATGGTAAATCTGTATTGCCACTCTTCTCGCAGGGATCTAGCGTGCAAGATGAGCAGACCACTCTTTCGGATGCCAATGCGCTGATCGCTATTCCTGAGGGAGATGTAAATATTGCGGCAGGTTCAGATGTCACAGTTGTAGTTCTTGAGCGTCGATACATTTAAATTTAAGTTGAGATAAATGTCTGAGAATTGGCCTGTATTTCTAAGTTCGGGCGAGTTAATTCTCAAGCCACTTCGTTGGCGCGATCGCAATCGTTGGGTAAAGGTCCGTAAAGAGAATCGCGATTGGCTAGATGAATGGGAAGCCACCTTGCCCCAAGTTCCGGGCGAGATTGACTCAAATAAGCTGCCGACATACTTTGAAATGGTGAGTTGGCACCGCCGCGAAGGTCGGCAGGGTCGCTCTTATTCTCTGGCTATCTGGCATATCAACGGGCAAGGCAAGAACTTGATCGGCCAGATAACAATGGGCGGAGTTATGTATGGAGCTATGCGCGGTGCGCATATTGGTTATTGGATCGACCGGGCATATGCCAATCGCGGATATACAACGCAAGCGGTTGAGGCGGTAACTGATTTTGGCTTTAAAACCCTTAATTTGCATCGCATTGAAATAAATATTCGCCCAGAAAATCTTCCATCTATACGAGTCGCCGAAAAAGCAGGGTACCGATTTGAGGGAGCGCGACCTCGTTACTTACATATCAATGGAAGTTGGCGTGACCATGTCTGTTATGTCAAAGAAAATACTCAGGTCATTTGACCCTCTAAATCCGCAGAGTTTGAGGGGTGCTCCTCTAACCTTGGTCCATCATGGCTTCAGGAATCATTTATCTCTTGATAATTGGAATGTGGGTGGCTTACTTCCTCCCACGCTGGGTCCACGATAGAAATGAATTCTCCGGAAAGAGCGTCGAAAGATATAAGAGCGCACTCCGAATAGTTGCTAGCAATTCTCCCGGCGGAAGTTCTGGCACTGGAGTAATTCATACCGATTTAGATCGTGAAGCAAAAGTTGCTCAACAACTTCTGCGCCGCCGGATTATTTTCTCACTAATTACTATTTCATTCGCTATGACGATAGTTGGTGCAATTATGCAAACTCTTGCAATTTCATTTATCGCAATTCCGGTTGTTGCCTTTGTTCTGTATCTGGCGTATGTGCGGCATCAGAGCAGCACTGAGAGAGCGCAACGCCGTCGAGTTACACAAATTCATCGCAGCACTGCAGGCGTTTCATCAACAAACTTATCTGAAGTAGTTGCTCCAAAACAGAACACAGAACATTGGATTCCACTCTCTGAACGCGAACTAACTGGCGTAACAATTTTGCCTAAGGGCAGCGCTGCTGCTCGCGGAGAATGGCAACCAAATTCAGTTCCGGTTCCTACTTATGTAAATGCTCCAAAAGCGATTGTTCCAAAACGAGTAATTGATCTGACAACTCCAGGGCAGTGGAGTGAAGAGCAAGAGCGGTTAGAACGTGAAGCGCTCGCCGCCGCCGCTCCATCAAGAGATGAAATCTTTGATCAGCAGTTAGCAGATGAAGCGGTAGCTCGCCTAAAGGAAAATCGCGCCGCTAACGAATAAACGTTAGATCCACGATGGCAGCCACATACGTGCCTGCCACGCTTCATAAGTGATTACATCTGCGGTAAATACTGGCAAGAAGTAGATAAAGTTTAGAAATATCACGCCTGCGATAACGGCAATCAATATGTAGGTATTTCGGCTATTTTTAAAGTGAATCAACACAATATAGGCGCAGTAGAGAATCGCAAGTATCAAAAATGGTTGAAAGACGATTGCATAAAAGGAGAACACCGTGCGCTCTTGAAAGAAGAACCACGGTAAGTAACCCGCCGTAACGCCAGCGATAATGATATTTAACTGTGGTTCATAACGTTTTTGAGCTAATGATTTAATCCAAAAGCCGAAAACAACTGCAACGGCAATTGTGCCGATCCACCATAAGAATGGTGTCCCCAGCGCTAAGACTTCTTGTGCACAATTATCAGCGCCACACTCTTTAGGGGTCTGGTAATAAAAGGAAGTTGGTCGTCCCATGACAATCCAACTCCAAGGATTTGCTTGGTAGGCGTGTTTCTCAACCAAGCCAGTGTGGAAGCCCAACATCTGCGAGTGATAGTGCAGAAATGAGCTGAGTACATCGGCTGAGTGATCTCGCGCCCAACCGCGACTTGAGAGAAACCAACCTGTCCAGGATGCAAAGTAAATTGCAACCGGTGTGATCGCATATTGCACAAAAGTTCTGAGCGTTGGCTTGATTAGATCGCGCCCAGTGTTGTGCGTAAAGACTCTATAAATCGCAATGATCGCAAAGAGCGTAAGAAAATAGAGACCACTCCATTTTGTTGCGACAGCCAAGCCGAGGGCAATCACCGTCCACCAATGCCAGCGCATTACAAAGAAATATGTTGCCAGCAAGATAAAGAAAGTTAGGTAGATATCTAGCAGCGCGGTACGTGAGTGAACCAGCGCGAGACCATCCATCGCCATCAAGGCGCTAGCTAAAATTGTTATAAAAGAGTTTCTAAATAATCGTTGTGCAATTAATGCGATTAACACGACCAAAATCGAGCCAAGTAAGGCTCCCATAAAGCGCCACCCAAACTCGTTATCGCCAAAGATCTTTATTCCCAGCGCGATAAGCCATTTACCAACTGGGGGATGGACGATAAATTCGGGTGAGTTCTTATCTACTTCGACGCCAAAGGCCAGATAGTCACGGGCGCCATCGACGTAATAGACCTCATCAAATACAAAACCTTTAGGTCTGCCCAAGTTAATTAATCTCAGGGCAAGTGCGAATAAAGCGATCGCTGCTACGCCTATCCGGGTTTTCACAGCCTTAGCGTACTGAGAGGATGTACCTATGGCTTTAACGATGGCGGCGACTCCTCTGGGAAATCCCTTGGATGCAAGTCC
>CANHRF010000087.1 GCA_947463335.1 Actinomycetota bacterium | reverse complement strand
GATCCATTTAAGGACACTGCCGGCCCTGCAATCAACCCACTTATCAAGGTTATGAACCTTGTGGGCTTGTTGATTACACCTGCGATTGTTAGTTTCGCACTTCCAACTCAACAATCAACATCGTTGATCATTTCACTCGTTGCAGTTGCCTGCATCGTCGGTGCTTTAATTCGCAACCGTCGCCAAGCAACTTCTATCGAGTACTAAGAGAAGCACTTCCCCACTCTTAGGTAACCACGAATAAATAGATGGCAAAAGACCTAAAGAAACTGGTGATCGTTGAATCACCAGCGAAGGCGCGCAAGATTGGCGACTACCTCGGCGATGGTTACATCGTCGAGGCTAGCGTCGGCCATATCCGCGATTTGCCACAGCGCGCAGCTGATATTCCTAAAGATGTAAAGAAACTTGCCTGGTCAAAAGAAGGCGTCGATATCGAAAATGATTTCGCACCTTTATATGTCATCAACCCCGATAAGAAAGCGAAAGTAGCTGAACTTAAAGAGTTGATGAAAGGCGCGGACGAGTTATTACTCGCAACAGATGAAGACCGCGAAGGCGAAGCCATTGCCTGGCACTTAGTTGAAGTCCTTGAGCCAAAGATTCCAATCAAGCGAATGGTCTTTAACGAGATCACCAAAGAAGCGATCCAAGCCGCTGTAGTAAACACTCGCGATCTGGATTACAACTTAATTGATGCGCAAGAAACCCGCCGCGTTCTCGATCGCCTTTACGGATACCGACTTTCACCAGTGTTGTGGAAGAAAGTTATGCCACGCATTTCCGCGGGGCGCGTGCAATCAGTTGCTACCAAGTTAATCGTTGAAAAAGAGCGCGAACGCATGGCCTTTATCTCATCATCTTGGTGGGATCTCAATGCAACTTGCGAACTTGGTTTCACTGCGCGCCTGCTTTCAGTAGAAGGCAAAAAAGTAGCTTCTACCAGCGACTTTGGAGCCGATGGCGCAGTTAAAGAAAAATCACTTGAAAATATCTTGTTATTAGACGAATCCAGCGCCCGCGCACTTGTTGACTCACTTAAATCAACTCCACTCACCGTTAAATCAATGGAGGAATCTCCACGTACAGAACGCCCTAAGCCACCATTTACAACATCGACTATGCAACAAGATGCCGGATCACGCCTTGGCTGGGGTGCACAGATCACGATGCGCGTGGCACAACGTTTATACGAAAACGGTTACATCACTTATATGCGTACCGATTCAATCAATCTTTCTGCACAAGCAATCAACGCCGCTCGCGCATCAGCGAAAGCACTTTACGGTGCAGACCATGTCGCAGATGTGCCACGCGTTTATCAAGGTAAATCTAAGAACGCGCAAGAAGCTCACGAAGCGATCCGCCCAGCAGGTGACACATTTAAAACTCCAGGTGAACTTGCACCAGAACTTTCCCGCGATGAATTCGCACTTTACGATTTAATCTGGAAGCGCACTGTTGCATCACAAATGGCGGATGCCAAGAAGATGCAGATGCGCGTTGACTTTGATGCGACCACATCAGATAAGAAAGCCACGATCTTCCGCGCCAACGGTAGCGTAATTACCTTCCCGGGATTCCTTGCTGCATACGATGATATTGTCGATGAAAACGCTAAAGTCGACGAAGAAGCATCAGATAAGCGCTTACCAGCAATGACCGTTGGTCAATCAATCAAGGTAAGCGAATATAACTGCGAAGGCCACGACACCAAGCCACCTGCGCGTTACACCGAACCAACTCTTGTTAAGAAGTTGGAAGAACTCGGCATCGGCCGTCCATCAACATTCGCATCAATTATTCAAACAATTCAGGATCGCGGTTATGTCTACAAGCGCGGTCGCGCACTGGTGCCAACTTTCTTGGCATTCTCTGTCACAGGCTTATTAGAGACTCACTTTACAAAGTTAGTTGATTACGACTTCACTGCATCAATGGAAGAAGATTTAGACAAGATCGCCGCCGGAGAAGCTGGCCGCGTTGATTGGCTCCGCGACTTTTATTACGGACACGATGGCCAGCCAGGGTTAAACGAACTCGCACTCGATCTCGGTGGCATCGATGCCCGCGCAACAAACACCATGAATTTATCCGACACGATTGAAATCCGCGTAGGACGTTACGGCGCTTACCTGCAAGAGAATATTCCAGATCAAGATCGCAAACTTGCAAATATTCCTGAAGAACTTGCTCCAGACGAATTAACGCTTGCCAAAGCAATTGAACTTCTCGCTGCACCATCAGGCGAACGCGAATTAGGTACCGATCCACAAACTGGTTTAGAAGTCATCGCTAAGTCCGGTCGCTTTGGTCCATACATCACCGAAGTATTTCCAGAAGAACCAGTCGAACTCGACGACAAAGGCGAACCAAAGAAGAAGCGCAAAAAGAAAGATGCTCCAAAACCAAAGACCGCATCTCTGCTTTCAACAATGACGCTAGACACCATCACAATCGATGATGCGCTAAAACTTTTATCACTGCCACGCATTCTCGGCACAAACTCTGCCGGTGAAGATATAACAATTCAAAATGGACGTTATGGCCCATACCTAAAAGCTGGTGCAGATTCACGCACGCTCACCAGCGAAGAACAACTCTTCTCGCTTTCACTAGATGAAGCACTTGAAATTTACTCCAAACCAAAAGAGCGTCGCCGTGGCGTTGCAAAGCCACCGCTTAAAGAACTCGGTAAAGATCCAGCAACCGAGAAAGAAGTTATTGTTAAGGATGGTCGCTTTGGTATGTATGTCACCGATGGCGAAACAAATGCGACTTTGCGCCGTGGTGACACCTTAGAAGCGTTAACCATTGAGCGCGCCCTAGAGCTGCTTGCTGGCCGCCGCGCTTGGGAAGCTGAAAACGGTCCTTCACCGAAGAAGTCCCGCAAGAAAGCCGCCAAGGTAAAGGCGGGGGATAGCGCACCAACGCTTACCAAGAATACGATTAAGAAAGCCGCGACAAAGAAGAAAGCGGCCAAGAAAGCCAGCGGCAAAGCAGCAAAGAAAGCCGAATAGAGTTCGAACATGGCTAATCAAACTTGGTTAATCACGGGTGGTGCGGGCTATATCGGCACACACGTTGCAGACCTATTCATTGCAGATGGCAAGAACGTTGTTCTGCTTGATTCGCTTTATCAAGGCCTTGAATCTCGCGTTAATCACCTGCGCAAGAAACATAACCAAGAGATTCCACTTCACGTTGTAGATATCCGTGATTACACCGCAGTTGAAAACATTTTAAAGAGCCAAACCTTTACCGGCATTGTTCACACAGCCGCCCTTAAGGCAGTTGGCGAATCAGTTGAAAAACCAGATGAGTACAAAGAAGTTAACTACACCGCAACGGTTGAGCTGCTAAAACTTTCCCAAAAGCACGGAGTTAAGAACTTCCTATTCTCATCAACTGCCGCTGTTTACGGCAGCCCCGACACTATGGAGCCTTGTAAAGAATATGGTCCGTTGTCACCGATATCTCCATATGGTTCAACCAAGTTAGATGCCGAGAGAAAAGTAACCGAATTTATAAATACCGCAGGAAATTCGGGGGCATCTTTCCGCTTCTTCAATGTTGTGGGCACCGCATCCCAAGAACTTCTTGATAACTCTGTTGAAAATCTTGTCCCAATCGTTTTAGGTAAGTTAAGAAACGGAGAAGCTCCAGTTATCTTTGGCACCGATTACCCAACCACCGATGGCACCTGTGTGCGCGATTATGTCGATGTGCGCGATATTGCCGCCGCTCACTTGGTCGCAGCAAATGCCACTAAAACGATTCCTGCAATCATCAATGTGGGCACTGGTCGTGGCGCATCTGTGCGCGAGATAATCAACTTGGTATTAGCTGCCACAAATAAGAGCGATACCGAGGTAATTGAGGCCCCACGTCGTGCCGGAGACCCAGCTTTCTTATGTGCCGATGTAGAACTTGCCGCAAAAGAGATGGGCTTTAGATCTAAATACAGCCTTGAAGAAAGTATCCGCAGCCTCTTTTAAAACTTCTTACACTCAGCCCTTAACAATACGGCGAGCTCGCGATGTCCCTTTTCACTCAAATGAATGCAGTCGTATAAGTAATTCTCTTCCACCAAAAATGAATCTGGCAAAGTGACCACCGCAAAATTTGGAGATTTATGTTTTTCAAGCGCTGCCAAAATCTCTTTGTAATACTTTTTATAACTACGCCGTTCCAGATAAATCCGACGGTTCTGCAACGCCTGGTGCTGCACCCACATAACTCGCTTACTTTGCTTTGAAGCTAAGTGGACCACAGCAGCAATTTGATCTGCAATTTCTCTCCGACTAATCCGAGACTTATAAAGTCCAAGTCCAAAGAGAATGTATTTAACGGCGTTGCGAATTCGAACTTTCAAATTCTTATTAATCTTATTTAGAGCGCCAATACTTTTATAAGCAGGCTGGTGAAGTCCAAATTCAGATGCAAAGTCGATCCCAAATTTATGGCCTTTATTCACAAGCGAAACCGGCCAGCCAATCGAGGTTCCAAAGTGAAGTATCAACAAATCTTCATTCGGAAAATCAATCAGCTGGTTTAGCGCTCGAACAAAAGTTAAGCCACCAATTGTCTCGATCTTAAATTCGATCTCTTGCGGAAGTTCGGCCTTCAACAGATAAGGCCATGACTTCTCTTTCAGGTCGCTAAACGCAGACGCAGCTGAGCCACCAAGAACAGATATCGACTTCTGACGCTCCAACTTTGCTTCTCCGCAACTTTGTTTAATCCAGTTAAATCTTTACCGAGATCTTCG
>CANHRF010000086.1 GCA_947463335.1 Actinomycetota bacterium | reverse complement strand
GTCGTGACGCCGCCGCTAGCTTTCGCCGCAACAGTTCTTCTCTATTTAATCCTCACCGTTGGTATTAAGCCATCACGTGTTGGCATCGACTTCATCGCCTCATTAGCCAGTATCGCTCCATACCTTTTGGTAAGTGCGTTATATGGATGGTTCGTCTTCTTTAATGAGAAAGCAAAGGCTCGTAAACCTAAGCTGCGCGGCTAATTACTTACCTGCAACCTTTAGATCTTTGCGTAGCTCAGGTGGCAGCGAGAAGAGCAGAGACTCTTTTGTTGCGGTAACTTCTTGCACATCACCATAACCACGTTCAGCAAGCCAAGCCAGTAAGTCACGAACTAAAATCTCCGGAACTGAAGCACCGCTTGTTACGCCCACAGTTTCAACTCCATTTAGCCAGTCTTCATCTGCTTCTTCGGCATAATCAATCAAGTAAGCGTTCTTCGCGCCGTATTCCTTGGAAACTTCAACTAAGCGCACTGAATTTGATGAGTTGGTTGAACCAACAACTAGAACAAGTTCAACTTGTGGTGCAATTTGTTTGATCGCTTCTTGACGATTTTGAGTTGCATAACAAATGTCATCAGATGGTGGATTTGCGATCTCCGGAAAGCGATCTTTCAAGATCGCAACTGATTGCATAGTCTCATCAACGCTAAGAGTTGTTTGAGTTAGCCAGACCAATTTCTTGCCGGGCGTTGGCACAATTGTGCGCGCTTCATCTAAGCCATCAACGATTCGCACCTTACCTGGAGCTTCACCGGCAGTGCCTTCAACTTCTTCGTGGCCATTGTGGCCAATTAATAAAATCTCAGTTTCTTCATCAGCAAATCTCTTTACTTCATTGTGCACCTTTGTAACCAATGGACAAGTTGCATCGATCGTCTTTAAATTACGAGCTGCTGCTTGTTCATGAACGGCTGGTGATACTCCGTGCGCAGAAAAGACAACGGTTGCACCTTCAGGTACCTCATCGGTCTCGTTAACAAAGATAACTCCGCGCGCCTCAAGAGTTGAGACCACGTGTTTGTTGTGGACGATCTCCTTGCGGACGTAGATAGGAGCGCCATAGAGCTCAAGCGATTTTTCGACGGTGATCACGGCGCGGTCGACCCCAGCGCAGTATCCGCGCGGCGCAGCCAGGAGAACTCTCTTACTCACGTGGGTGAGTCTATTAGGCTCGCCTCATGTTCGAAACTTCAAGTGAATCCCCCGCGCCAGTCCGGGTGGTCTCTGAGGCGATTAAAGAATATGTAGAACGGTTGGGCCCGATTTGGATTGAGGGCGAAATTTCAGAGCTCAATGAACGCAGCGGCGGAATAGCCTTTATGCGCCTGCGCGATACCTCGGTAGATATGAGCCTTTCGGTGATGTGTTACAAAAACGTTTTGGCAGCGGTGCAACCACTGCCCGCGAATGCGCGTGTAGTAATTCACGCCAAGGCATCTTGGTTTACCAAAAATGGTTCGCTAACCATGTCGGCTAAGGAGATTCGCCAAGTTGGTGTTGGTGAATTACTCGCCAGGTTAGAAGCTTTGAAGAGTTTATTGGCGGCGGAAGGTTTATTTAGCGTAGATCGTAAAGTCGCACTGCCAAAGTTACCGCGCAAAGTCGGTTTGATTTGTGGTCGCAATACCGATGCTGAAAAAGATGTTGTGGAAAATGCGCGTCGTCGCTGGCCCGCAGTTGAATTTGAAATCCGTGAGGTTGCCGTGCAAGGTGCGGCGGCAGTTGTGGAAGTCTCTGCTGCTTTGCGCGAACTAGAAGAGTTAGAAGATGTTGATGTAATCATCATTACCCGCGGTGGTGGCTCATTTGAAGACCTGCTGCCTTTTAGTGATGAATCACTTGTGCGTCTGGCAGCAAGTTGTGAAACGCCAATCGTCAGCGCGATTGGCCACGAGAAAGATTCACCTTTACTTGACTTAGTTGCTGACTATCGCGCATCGACCCCAACTGATGCGGCAAAACGGGTTGTGCCGGATATCGAACAAGAGATTTCAGATATAAATAAGATCCGCGACCGAATGTATCGCCGGTTGCTTGCCAGCGTTGATTATGAGTTAAATCAGATAGCGCAATTACGTAATCGCCCTGTGATGAAAGATCCTGGCGTGATGATCAAGGTTCGCAATGAAGATTTATCCGCCCTGCGCGATCGTTCGCATCGCGGATTTAAAGCCCTTTTAGATATAGAGAAGAAAGAGATAAAGGGCGTTATCGCTCACCTGCGCTCACTTTCTCCCCAATCGACTATGGATCGCGGATATTCAGTGGTCCAAAGCGATGATGGAAAAATTGTGCGCGATGCCACAAAGTTAAAGGCGGGTTCTGTGCTGCGAATCCGCGCTGCAAAAGGCGAAGCTAAAGCCAGCGTGCTGGAGAGCGAGTAGATTTAACCCATGGCCGCTAAATCAGATAAGCCTTCTTATGAAGAAGCGCGCGATGAACTCGCCGAAATTGTTGAATCACTTGAAGATGGCAGCGCAACTTTAGAAGAATCGCTCAAACTTTGGGAGCGCGGCGAAGAGTTAGCCAAGATCTGCCAAGAGTGGTTGGACGGGGCTAAGAAGAAGCTAGATGCAGCAAAGAAGCCGGCGCAATAATGTCACCACAATTTACATACTCTGACTTACTTCCACTCGGTGAAGATAAGACCAAGTACCGAAAGATCAGCAGCGCCGGTGTCAGCCTAATAAAACTCGGTGATCGCGAATTTCTGCAGGTAGCACCGGAAGCTTTAACGCTACTTTCTGAGACGGCGCTCCACGATATCTCGCATTACTTGCGGGCTGAACATTTACAACAGTTAGCCAATATTTTGAAGGATCCCGAAGCCTCACCTAACGATCGCTTCGTAGCGCTTGACCTTTTAAAGAACGCCAATATCGCAGCTGGTGGAATTCTGCCGATGTGCCAAGACACTGGTACTGCACTAGTGATGGGTAAGCGTGGTCAGTATGTCTTGACCACATCCAAAGATGAAGTTGCTATTGCTCAAGGAATTTACAATGCATATACCAATTTAAATCTTCGTTACTCGCAGATGGCCCCAACGACGACTTGGGAAGAGAAGAACACGGGCAATAATCTGCCTGCCCAAATTGAAATCTTTGCTGATTCCGATCATCAAGATGAGTACAACTTATTGTTTATCGCCAAAGGTGGCGGCAGTGCGAATAAATCATTTTTATATCAAGAGACTAAATCGGTTTTAAATCCAACTTCATTCTTGAAGTGGCTAGATGAAAAACTCCGTTCTATCGGCACCGCTGCTTGCCCTCCTTATCACTTAGCAATTGTGATCGGCGGGTTAAGCGCAGAACACAATGTAAAGACGGCCAAGCTAGCAAGTACTAAGTATCTAGATTCGCTGCCAACCTCAGGTGATGCAGCAACTGGCCACGGCTTCCGCGATTTAGAACTGGAAGAACAAGTACTTCAACTCACTCGCACCTTAGGTATTGGCGCACAATTTGGTGGCAAGTACTTCTGCCACGATGTGCGCGTGGTTCGTTTGCCACGCCACGGCGCTTCTCTGCCAATCTCAATCGCTGTTTCTTGCTCGGCCGATCGTCAGGCAAAGGCGAAGATCACCAAAGATGGAATCTTCCTCGAAGAGTTAGAACGCGATCCCGCACATTTCTTGCCTGATACAACTGATGAACATCTCGATGAGAATGTAGTGAAGATTGATTTAAATCAGCCGATGGATGCGGTGCGCGCAGAGTTAAGCAAGCATCCCGTTAAGACGCGTCTTTCACTTTCCGGAACGATCGTTGTCGCCCGCGATTTAGCCCACGCCCGCATTAAAGAAGCACTTGATGCCGGCCAACCGTTGCCGCAGTATTTAAAGGATTACGCTGTTTATTACGCCGGCCCAGCAAAGACTCCTACTGGTTACGCCTCAGGATCTTTCGGCCCAACAACTGCTGGTCGTATGGATTCATATGTTGAGCAATTCCAAGCAGCCGGTGGTTCTTTCATAATGCTCGCAAAAGGTAATCGCTCAAAGGTTGTTACAGATGCTTGCAAAGCGCACGGCGGTTTCTATCTTGGATCTATCGGTGGACCAGCAGCCCGCCTTGCCCAAGATTGCATCAAGAAAGTTGAAGTTTTAGATTTTGAAGATCTTGGAATGGAAGCGATCTGGAAGATTGATGTTGTTGACTTCCCGGCCTTCATCGTTGTCGACGATAAGGGAAATGATTTCTTTACTGAAACAGCAAAGCTAGTTGCTATTGGACGTAAGCCAGAGAATTAGTAGTAATTGCTCCGCTTAAACTTTGCCCAAGCGCGACAAGGACTGTCATAACGCGCTTCGATATAACGCAGCCCCCAACGGATCTGAGTAACTGGGTTGGTGCGCCAATCCGATGAAATTACCTCCATGCGAATCGCCGGCAAAGCTTGCGGAATTCCGTGAGCGCCAGAGCGCTTATTGCGAGCTCGGTAATTCCAGTGGCTCTCTTTTGTCCAAAGTCGGTTAAGGCAGGTGAATTGATCTGCGCCCCAGGCATATTCGGTAAGCATGATGGATTTGGCGACCTTCTTAGCGCCGGCGCCAGTACGCGCCATCTCAACTTGCTGGCTAACGGCTGCGGCGAGCGCGACCTGAGATGCGTACAAGCTGGCGCGCTTATCCAACTGGGTGTACAGGGATGCGCCCTCTGAAAGATCAACGCCGGTGTTAAGTGAGACCGAGGTAGTCAGGTTGGCAGATGCCGGAAGGGAAATACTTGTGGTCATCGGAAATTCCAGACCAGAGGCGGTTGGCTGGGCAGCGGTAACTAAGAGCATTGCGCCGACCAGGGTCCAAAGGGCGCGCGAATTCAATCTCTGCTTGGACATAGCTGCCCTCCTTTCCGTTCCTCTTGCCCGT
>CANHRF010000085.1 GCA_947463335.1 Actinomycetota bacterium | reverse complement strand
TCGATTGATGCGTTTTTATCGTACAAATCTAAACCTTCTTGATCAAGTGCATAAGCCTCAACTTGGCGCGCTCGCTCTCCTGCAAAAGTTGGATTGGTGCCAATAGAAATTGCTGCGGGCCAGTAGTTAATTCCAACAGTTAACCAACCAGCATAAACACCATCTTTAGGCACAGTCTGGCCATCAATATTTCCTAAGTTTGCTGTTGGGTAACCGATTTCGCGGCCGCGTTTTTCACCGTGAACGACAACACCATCTAAGCGATGTGGGCGAGAAAGTAATTTACGCGCTTCTTCTACTTGCCCTGAAGTCACTAGATTTCGAATGCGCGATGAAGAAATCACATCACCTTCACCAGATTCTAGATTTTGTACATCAACAGTGAAGCCAAAGTTCCGGCCATCATTGATCAAAGTTTCAATGTTTCCAGCGGCTTTATGCCCATACGTAAAGTTCTTGCCGACAATAATCGTTGATGCGCTTAGCTGACCAGCCAAGACATCCTTTACAAAATCTGCCGGTGCCATGGCGGCAAACTGTTCATTAAATTTTAGAACGGCTACTTGGTCTGCGTTATGAATCTTTAGCAATTCAACTCGATCAGCCAGAGTTGTAAGTAGCGTTGGGGCGCGGTCGGGTGCAAGAACTTGCATGGGATGCGGATCAAAAGTCAGGGCAACAATATTGCGACCATCTGCGATCTCTTTGGCGCGACTTAACAGGTGCTGGTGGCCTTTATGAACGCCATCGAATACACCGATCAATACGACGTTGCCCGTGGTCATTTGCTAATTATTACCGATTAATTGGCCGCAGCAAAAACGGCAATGGGTTTGGCTTTTCCAGATTCATTCTTCAGTAGAGCAATCAAGCGATTGTCTGGTGAGAGCGCTGCAAATATTTGATCGCTTTGATTAGATATCAGAGGGCGACCGAAGGAGAGCTCTTGAACTTCGTCTAAACCTAGTTCGCGTACTTGGAAGGTTGCGCGCGCAACATCTGCCAGCTCCAAAGGGGTAAATGATTGCGCCTTTAAATCATCAAATGAGATGGCTTGGGAAATAGGAAAACCAGCAACGCGGGTCCGGCGAAGTGCGGATAGATGACCGCCAACTTGTAGATCTTTGCCTAGATCACGTGCAATGGCACGGATAAATGTGCCGGCTGAACAGGTGACATCTATATCTATCTCAACTCTCGAACCATTACGTCGGATTTCTAAAATAGTTAGCGAAGATATGGTGATCGTTCGTGCCGCTAGTTCAAATACTTCACCGGCACGGACTCGGTCATAGGCGCGCTCTCCGCCAACTTTTACCGCTGATACTGAACTCGGACGTTGTTGAATCTCGCCAACCATCTTCGCCAGTCCGTCATGAATCTCTTGATCGCTAACTGCAGATGCATCGGCTTCTGAGATTAATTCGCCTTCTTGATCATCAGTTACTGTGGCAGCGCCTAGAACAACGGTTGCTTGGTATGACTTATCTCCGTCGGTGATGTATTGCAGAAGGCGCGTTCCATTACCGAAACCGAGCACCAATACACCGGTTGCCATTGGATCTAAAGTGCCAGCGTGGCCTACTTTGCGAGTTCCTAAAGCTTTACGCGCCACCGCCACAACATCGTGGCTAGTCATAGCCGGCGCTTTATCTACAACTAAAAATCCATCTGTCATGGCGTAGTTTAAGAATCAATCTTCAATTATCTTCGGGGCTTTGTAAGGATCTTCTCCCCCAGCAAATGAAGCGTTCTTACGAAGTTGTGCAACTTCCGCATCAAGCTCGTGAACTTTATCCAATAAAGAATCTAGAGCTTTCGCAGATTCAGGAAGACCATCTTCGAAGAATTCGATAGTTGGTGTAATCCGGGTCTGCAAATCGCGACCGACAGCGCTACGGATTACTCCCTTTGCGCTCTCCAGCGCAGCAGCTGTTGCAGCGCGCTGATCGTCATCACCAAATACGGTGTAGAAGATCGATGCGTTCTGCAGATCACCAGTTACGCGCGCATCGGTGACAGTTACGAAGCCGAGACGAGGATCTTTAATCTTCGTCTCAAGTAGCTGCGCAACTACCACTTTGATGCGATCGGCAACTTTCTGGGTGCGATGTGATTGGCCCATAATTAAGCCCGCTTCTTCTCGCGCATCTCAAAGACCTGGATTGTGTCTCCGATCTGCAGATCCTTCATATTGCCAAGACCGATACCGCATTCGAAGCCTTCCTTGACTTCTGTGGCATCGTCTTTGAAGCGCTTGAGCGAATCAATGGTGAGGTCATCGGCGATAACTTCAGTACCACGCATGATTCGAGCTTTGGCATTTCGCTTGATAGATCCATCGCGAACGATAGAACCAGCGATATTTCCAGCCTTAGAAGATTTGAAGATCTCGCGCACTTCTGCGTTACCGAGAACGATTTCTTCGTACTCTGGCTTGAGCAAGCCCTTAAGAGATAGTTCGATCTCTTCAATAGCGTTGTAGATCACGGAGTAGAAACGAACTTCTACGCCTTCTTGATCTGCGTAAATTGCGGTCTGTGGTTCTGGCTTAACGTTAAAGCCGATAACGACAGCGGTTGATGCAGATGCCAGAGTGATATCGCTCTTGGTAATTGCGCCGACGCCGCGGTGGATAACGCGAAGATCTACTTCGGCACCAACGTCGAGTTGCATAAGCGCATCTTCGAGCGCTTCCACAGAACCAGAAACGTCTCCCTTAAGGATGAGGTTAAGAGTTGAGACCTTGGACTGCTCCATAAAGTCTTCAAGTGAGACCTTCTTACGCGCCTTAGCAAGTTGCGCATTTCGTTCTGCTGCTTGGCGCTTTTCAGCGATCTGGCGCGCAGTGCGATCTTCATCTGCAACTAGGAATGTATCCCCGGCGCTTGGTACGGATGTAAATCCGAGAACCTGAACTGGACGTGATGGTCCGGCAGAATCAACGCTTTCGCCATGCTCATCAAGCATTGCGCGCACGCGACCGAATGAACCACCAGCGACAATTGCATCACCGATCTTCAGCGTTCCGCGCTGTACTAGAACTGTTGCAACTGGTCCGCGACCGCGATCGAGGTGAGCTTCAATGGCAACGCCTCGAGCGCTATCTTGCGCAACTGCGCGAAGATCAATCGCCGCATCCGCCGTTAGCAGAATTGCATCTATAAGTTCATTTACGCCAACACCTGACTTGGCAGAGACGTTAACGAATAAAGTTTCGCCGCCGTATTCTTCTGCGATCAAGTTGTACTCGGTCAATTGTTGGCGGACCTTATCTGGGTTCGCGCCTTCTTTATCAACCTTGTTGACGGCAACCACAATTGGAACATCGGCTGCTTGTGCGTGATTTAGCGCTTCAATTGTCTGCGGCATGATTCCGTCATCGGCTGCAACAACCAGAACTGCGATATCGGTTACCTTGGCACCGCGAGCACGCATTGCGGTGAATGCTTCGTGGCCAGGTGTATCGATAAAGGTGATGGCGCGATTAACGCCCTCGTGATCGTGGTGAATTTGGTAGGCACCGATGTGCTGAGTAATTCCGCCAGCTTCAGTCTTAAGGACTTCAGATTTACGGATGGCATCGAGCAAACTGGTCTTACCGTGATCAACGTGGCCCATAACCGTTACTACTGGTGGGCGAGCGACAAGTAGATCAGCATCAAGATCAGCGAGTTCTTGAGCTAAATCGATATCGAAATCTTGCAGCAATTCACGATCTTCATCTTCTGGGCTAACAATTTGGATTACATATCCAAGTTGTGCGCCGAGAATTTCAAAGGTATCTGCATCTACTGATTGAGTTGCAGTAACCATTTCACCTAAGTGGAAGAGCGCTGCAACTAAAGCTGCTGCATCTGCGCCGATCTTTTCGGCAAAATCTGCCAAAGTTGATCCGCGACGCATACGGATTTGCGTCTTGCCATCTCCGTGCGGAATAACTGCGCCACCCAATTGTGGCGCTTGCATATTGTCGAATTCATCGCGAAGCGCTTTTCTAGATTTTGGTTTGCGCTTACTGCTCTTACTTGCATTCTTTCCGAATGCACCTGCTGCGCCACCGCGACCTGGGCCACGATTTGGTGCGCCGCCTGGACGTTGTGGACCGCCAGCTGCTGGTGCACCAGTTGATGGACCGCCTGAACGATAAGGACTAGATGATGGTGCGCCACCTGTGCGTGGTGGGAAATTACCTGGACCACCTGCACCTGCAGGACGTGGAGTATTTGGTCGCGCTGCAAAACCAGGACGCACTGAACCAGGACGTGGTCCTGACATTCCAGGTCGTGCACCGGTTGTGCCTGCGGGACGTTGTGGTGGGCGAGGAACTGCGCCACCAGTTGAAAATGGATTATTACCAGGACGTGGTGGACGAGGAACTGAACTTCCACCAGTTGAAAATGGATTGTTACCAGGACGTGGCGCCGCTGGCTTTACTTCTTGGGTTTCAGAATTATCGATTACTTTCTCTGGCTCAACTTGAGCCGGTGCAATACTTTCTGCACGAGCCGCCTTAAGAGCTTCTAAATCAACGCCGAGTTCGGCTGCTAACTCAGCGGCTAACTCTGGATTTACTTCAGCGGTCTTCTTGGCAGCGGTCTTCTTTGCGGCTGCCTTCTTGACTGGCTTCTTCTCTTCAACGGGTTTGGCATCGGGATACATTTCAATGAGCTTGCGCACAACTGGCGCTTCTACTGTTGATGATGCTGAACGGACGAATTCGCCCATTTCTTGGAGTTTGGCAAGAACAACCTTGCTCTCCATACCGAGTTGTTTTGCCAACTCATGTACGCGGACCTTTGACACATTTCTCCTGTCTTGGCCCGCAATCTTTATTCTAGATATTTATCTAGGGATGCGAGCCTTAGTTGTAAGACCTCATAATCTGAACGAGCTCATTTGAGTTTCATATCTTTCGCATCCATATCT
>CANHRF010000084.1 GCA_947463335.1 Actinomycetota bacterium | reverse complement strand
TAGATTCAGGAATTCCACAATCGGTTTATCGAATTGATACTTCGAAGATGAAGCAAATTGCCCTCGCATCCCTTAAACCTGGCGAGACTTATTCATACCCACAAGGTTCAATCACATTTGAAACCTTTGTGCCTTGGATCAATCTGCAGATAGTTGATGATCCTGGCAAGGACTACGCGCTATATGGCGGAATCGCTGCGATTTTAGGATTGTTGGCATCGCTCTTTGGGCGACGTCGCCGCATTTGGATAAGGATCACATCTTCTGGAGTTGTAGAAGTTGCTGGACTGGCTAAGAATGGGGCACCAGGGTTGGATATAGAAATAGCGCGGTTTATTACGCACTTAAAGAAGGAGATGTAGATGCTGGTTACGTGGGCATATATCTCAAATAACTTTATCTATTCAGCGATGGGCGTCTTCGCTCTATCTTTCTTGGCACACGCATTCGAAACTGCTTGGGCGGTTCGCGCGCCTCAAAAAAACGCAGAAGGCTCTGGCACCACTTTAACTAAGACCTTGGATTACACCCGTGCAGAACGTGCCGCACGTATCGCAACAGCCCTGATGATCTTGGGATTTTTACTTCTGCTAGTTGGCGTAATCGCCCGTGGTATTTCTAATAAACATGTCCCTTGGGGCAATATGTATGAATTTTCGATAACTGGCGCCCTTGCTTTTACCGGCGCATATTTATTTGCACTTCGTAAACACGACCTGCGCTGGTTAGGTCTCTTTGTTTCGATCTCAGTACTTCTAACTCTCGGTACTGCAATCACCTTGCTCTATCGCGATAGCGCACCGCTTGTCCCTGCCCTAAAGTCAACGTGGTTGGTAATTCACGTTATGGCGGCAATTATTTCCGGTGGAGTTTTCTTACTTTCAAATGTAATTGCCGGTGCATATCTTTATTTGGATGCGATGGAATCACGCGGTGAAAGAAAGCCTTGGGCTAAGCGTTTGCCAGATTTAGAAACTTTAGATCAACTTTCATACCGACTCGTTGCCTTCGTATTTCCACTTTGGACTTTTGCGGTTATCGCTGGCGCAATTTGGGCAGAAGCTGCTTGGGGAAGATACTGGGGCTGGGATCCAAAAGAGACTTGGGCATTTATTACTTGGGTTGCTTATGCTGCTTATCTACACGCACGCGTAACCGTTGGTTGGCGCGGAAAGCGCGCAGCGTGGTTATGTTTATTTGCCGGATCAACATTCTTATTTAACTATGTATATGTAAATGTTTGGGGCACAGGTAAGCACACCTATAGCGGCCTTTAAGAGTTAATTAGAGTCTGCGTAGAAAATCTGGGTCATCATCTGGCGGCAGAATACGGCGCTTAGGTGGACGAGGTCCTCGCCCGCCGCGCTCACGGCCAATGATTAAGTAAGCAATTCCACCAAATGGCTGAAGTAAAACAATTGCTAGTAGCCATCCCCACTTAGGAATTTTCTTTATCTGGGATTCATCGCGACGTGCGCAATCAATAAATGTGTACAAAGTTAAAACAAGTGAGGCGATGAAGATGATGGCTTGCAATCTAAGCATGCTCCTATTCTAGCGAAAGTTAGATGGCTAGGCCGAGTGCAAAGAGGATCGCAAAGACAAGTTGCAACTTGCCGGTCTTAGCCAAATAAGGGATTAAATCTCCACCAGAAGCGCAGCGCGAGACTCCGCGGGCCAGGTTCCAAGTTAGAGGGGCGGCCAAGAGAGTTAAAAGAGCAGCTGGCTTAAAGGTAAGGAGCGCAAAGATATGGGCGGAAATTAAGAGCGCGATATAAAGGCGGCGAGCACCACGATCTCCTAAGCGAACTGCCAGAGTTTTCTTGCCAACGATCTCGTCTTGCGCCCGATCGCGCAGATTGTTGATCGCCAAAATCGCACAAGCAAGAGATCCCATTGGAATCGCAATGATAAAGATTGCAAGATTTAACTCTTCGGTTTGGACAAAGTAGCTTCCGGTAGTCGCAACAATTCCAAAGAAGAGAAATACTGAGATTTCTCCGAGACCTTTGTAGCCATAGGGATTTGCACCACCGGTGTAACCCCAAGCAGCGCCGATGGCGAGTGCGCCAACCAAAATAATCCACCAAGATGTCGCAATTGCGAGCGTTAAACCGATTACTGCTGCAAATAGAAATGAAATCAGTGCAGCGTTACGAACTGCCTTTGGAGAAGCTAAGCCCGATGCAGTAAGGCGCACTGGACCAATGCGCGAATCATCGGTTCCGCGAATTCCATCGGAGTAATCGTTTGCGTAGTTAACGCCGATTTGTAGCGCCAGACTTACTAGTAACGCAGAAAGGGCGGGGATGGGATCCCAATTACTGCCTGCATATGCAGTGGCAACTAAGACCGGAGCAATAGCAGCAGGCAATGTGCGAACACGGGCGCCAATGATCCATTTATTCATACGCCTGTACTTCCTTCGCGATTAGCAATTGCTATTAACTTCTGTCTATCAATCTTATCCAGTGAAGTACGCGGCATTTCACCGACGAAGATAATTCCCTTTACCTTTGCTGCAACGGAAATATGCGAAGCCAGACACTCATTTATCTTTGTTAGTTCTGGCTTAAGGCTTCCGGCGATCGCCAGATGAAGCGCTTGACCCCATTGCAAATCTTTAATGGCAAAGGCGGCGCATTGAATCCCAACAAATTCCTTTTTGAGTAAATCTTCAACTTGCTTAAGCGAGATGTTTTCTCCGCCAGAGATAATGATGTCATCAGCGCGACCTGTGACCATCAATTTTCCATTTACGATTTCGCCGAGATCAGATGTCGCAAAGAACTTACCTGAAAGCTTTGAAGCCCAACCCGCTTCATCATTTAAGTAAGTTGTGGCAAGCGAAGATGTAGCAATTTTGATAAGACCATTCTCATCGATCTCAACCAAGGTATCTCCAATTGGCAGACCGTCGTAGATGCATCCACCGCAAGTTTCAGTCATTCCATAACTTTCAACGATCTTTATCTCGGCAGCACGCGCTTGATCTCTGAGTTCGCTATCTAGCGCCGCCCCACCAACTAAAACAGATTTTGCCGATTGCAAATGCTCGAGTAATTCAGAATCTCCATTTAAAGCGCGGAAGAGCTGGGTCGGAACAATCGCGGTGAAATCTGCCTTTGGATAACTTCCAGATATCTCGCGCGCATCAATTGGATTTGTACCGAGTTCAAGGCTGCGCAAAAGAACATTTATTCCTGCGATATGCGTTAAAGGTAGTAAGAGCGACCAACTTTGACCGGTGGTTGCACCAAGAAAATTATTTGTAGCTTTCGCGCTAGCTAAGAGAGCGCTGGCGGAAAGACCGACCTCTTTTGCGACTCCAGTAGATCCGCTAGTAGAAACCACCAGCGCTATTTCGGATGGGACGCTCGGAGATGAAATCGGAGTCAGGGCCAAGGCTGGACCTTCACCGACCAAGGTTTTGGCTAGGCGCGCAGTTATATCTGCGAGAGTCCACGTGGGATCTATCGCAAGAATCTCTCGTTGTGACGTCTTATCCATTGCACGCGTAGGCTATCGCTCGTAGTCGAAGATGGAGGAATCGTGAGCAAGCCGATCAAGCGTGAATTTGGTAACCGCAGCATCCCTGCCTGGGTAACAGGTGCGGGTGGAGAAAAATTCACAGATATCACCTACCAAGTTGGCGAAGGTATGGCCAAGATTGCAATCAACCGACCAGATGTGCGTAACGCATTTCGACCACAAACAATTATTGAATTACAAGAAGCATTTTCATTAGCTCGCGATAATTCTGAAGTTGGCGTAATCATCTTTACCGGAACCGGCGATGAAGCTTTCTGTTCTGGTGGCGATATCAGCGTTCGTGGCGATGATGGATATCTCGGTGAGGATCCGCTGGCACAAAAAGGAATCGGTCGTCTAAATGTTTTAGATCTACAAATTCAAATTCGTCGCACACCTAAACCAGTTGTTGCAATGGTTGCTGGTTGGGCGATCGGCGGTGGACATGTTCTGCACGTGGTCTGCGATTTAACAATCGCTGCCGATAACGCAAAGTTTGGCCAGACCGGTCCAATGGTTGGTTCATTCGATGGTGGATACGGTTCGGGTTTACTCGCGGCAAGTGTTGGACAAAAGAAAGCGCGTGAGATCTGGTTTATGACTCGTCAATACGATGCGCAAGAAGCGCTCGCTATGGGGCTGGTCAACACCGTAGTTCCAATTAAAGATTTAGAAGCCGAAACAGTTTCATGGTGCCGTGAGATGTTACGTAACTCCCCACTTGCACTTCGCTTATTAAAGTCTGCAATGAATGCTGCAGATGATGGCCTTGCTGGGATTCAACAACTTGCTGGCGATGCCACCTTGCTATTTTATTTAAGCGAAGAAGGACAAGAGGGCCGCGATGCTTATAAAGAAAAGCGCGCACCTGATTTCGGAAAGTTTCCGAAGCGTCCTTAGCCCTCATGCTTGATGACCTACTTAAAACACTTCGCGTAATCGCTCTACCTACGCGCACTAATTTTCGAGGCGTAACGGTTCGTGAAGTTGCGCTGATGCAAGGCCCGCAAGGCTGGGGAGAGTTTTCACCATTTCTTGAATACGACGATAATGAATGTCGGCCGTGGCTTTCCAGCGCCATAGAAGCAGCGACAGTTGCTCGTCCTGCGCGACATCGCGATGCCATTGCAATCAACGGCATAATTCCAGAACTCAACGATAAAAAAGAGATTGAATCTCTTATGCGTACTTTTTCTGGAGCCAAAACTTTTAAAGTAAAGGTTGGGAAGAATCTCACCGAAGATGTAGTCCGAGTTGCCCGAGTCTTTTCCAATGCGCCAAAAGCTGCGATCCGTATTGATGTCAACGGTCTGTGGTCCGTGGATGAAGCGCTTACTCATCTATATGCGTATTACGAAGAGATTGGTCCATTTCAATATGTGGAGCAACCTTGTGCAACAGTAGAAGAACTCCGCGAGCTAAAGAGCAAGATAAAGATTCCATTACGTATCGCTGCAG
>CANHRF010000083.1 GCA_947463335.1 Actinomycetota bacterium | reverse complement strand
TTTTTCTAAAAGTGACTCAACAACATCGAGTGCGGTAATTGTTGCCCCGGCCCCAGTGATTGTGCTGGTGATTAAAGCAACTGGCTGAAGATCTGGAGATCCTTCAACACGAATCGTGATTCCGTACCCGGGTGATGTTGATGCCATTTAAACAACACCGTAAAGACGATCACCAGCGTCACCTAAACCAGGAACGATATATCCGTGTTCGTTTAACTTCTCATCAAGCGCACCTGTAACAAGTGTGATTGGAACACCTGTGTTAGCGAAAGCATCTTCCAGAACCTTTATTCCTTCAGGAGCAGAGAGAATACAAATTGCAGTGATGTCATCGGCGCCACGTTCAATTAAAAAGTTAATCGCTGCAACCAGCGTTCCACCTGTAGCCAACATTGGATCTAGAACAAAACATTGACGACCTGAGAGATTTTCAGGAAGACGATTTGCATATGTGCTGGCTTGCAGAGTTTTCTCATCGCGAACCATTCCGAGAAAACCAACTTCGGCGGTCGGGATTAAGCGCGTCATTCCTTCGAGCATTCCAAGTCCTGCTCGCAAGATTGGAACCACAACTGGACGCGGGTCAGAAAGTTTCAAGCCAGTCGTTGTAGTAACGGGAGTCTTGATCGAAACTTTTTCGGTGCGGACATCGCGAGTCGCTTCGTAGGCGAGCAGGGTCACGAGCTCTTCAACTAAGTGGCGAAATGTTGGTGAATCCGTTCTTTCGTCGCGCAGAACGGTCAATTTATGGGTAATCAGCGGGTGGTTGGCGACGTGAACTTTCATGGCTCCTACCTTACAGGGGTTTCCATCTCGCCCAATGAGTGAGAATATGGCGGATGTGACGGAAGCAATGGTGGACGAGGTAGATATCGCAGTTGCTGCGTGGCACGAGGACGGCCGCTGGAATCTCGCGCTGTTACCTGACGCACATGATTTACCTCAAATCATTGATCGCCTTAAATCACAACAAACAAATGGTGGCGCGATCGCTTTATTAGCTATCGATGAAGAATTTTTTATGTTGATCCGCGTTTTAGGATCGCACATCAGCATGTTTTTAAGTGATGTGACTTGTGCAATGGATTACGGAGTTGCTGCAGAATTTCTCGAACTTTGCGATTTAGATTCACCCGAAGAAGATGAAGAACCGCTTCCGGTAGGACATTTAGATATTTTGGCAGATCTCGGAGTTAATCAAATGGAACTTTCTGCGTTGTGTGATGATGCAGAACTTTTTCCAGATGAACAATTAGAAGCGATTGCTAGTCGTTTAGGATTTGCCGAACAGTTCGCTGAGTTATTGGAGCTATAAGAATTTCAAATCAAAGCCCTGAATCGTTGATGGATCAAGCGATCGCAATTGCACAAAAAGCTACCGCCACTGGCGATGTACCGGTCGGTGCACTTGTCATTAATAAAGATGGAATTGTTATCGGGAGCGGCTCGAATGAACGCGAAGTCAATAATGATCCAACTGCACATGCTGAAGTAGTTGCGATTAGGAACGCTGCGAGTCGATTGCAAAATTCTCGGCTCGATGGTTGCACTTTGGTAGTCACTTTAGAACCTTGCGCGATGTGTGCTGGTGCAATCGCACAAGCGCGCATATCTCATCTAATTTTCGGTGCGTGGGATAAGAAAGCAGGCGCTGTTGGCTCGGTCTGGGATGTAATTAGAGATCCGCGAGCTCTCTATAAAATGGATGTAACTTCCGGTGTTCGCGAAGCCGAATGCGCCAAACTTTTAAGCGATTTCTTCGAGAAGCAGCGTTGATTTAAACCAATAGTTGGTAAGAAGGATTCAAGATCGTCATCGCACCTTCTTCTTCGCCGACCATACCTTCTGCACGAATCTGCGAACCGACTTCAAGGCCTGCGATCTCGCGACGACCTAAGAATTGCAAGGTAACGCCACCAGTCTGATCCCAAACTTCGACTTGAAGAATTGGGGCTGATCCGCGCGGTGCGCTCTTAATAGCTGTTACTTGACCCTGAACGTGGGCTCGTTTGCGCCACTGAATCTTGCCAATTGGCGTCATATCTTCTGCGTAATGGCTGATTGGTTCAACGCTCTTAATCACGTCTTCTACTGGTTTAAATTGTGCAACTGGCGCAGCCACTGGCTTAACTTCAGCTGGCGCAGCAACCGTCAATTGTGATGCTGATGTAATTCGATCCACGTCAAAAGGAACAATCGTCGCCACCACGCGTTGTAATTGAGAAATAGGTGCGGCAATCTTTTCAGCGGTTTGATCGTGAAGTAAACGACCGAGGAAACCGGAATACGCGCGCCGTGGAAGCAAAAGTGTTAGCTCAACATCGTTCTTCTCAGTCATTCGGATTGCGTAATCAAGCGCTGAGTTTGCAAGGCGTCTATCTGGACAGTCGATTAATTCAAGAGTGACATCATCTAAAGCATCTGATTTTGCCCAGGCTTCTTTGATCTCTTCTGCTCTTCGATCATCAATTACAAAGTGCACGGCGCTGAGATTGCGCGGCTTGAGGCTGCGTGCATAACGAATCGCACCAACGGTTGCGAGATCAACGTTATCAACGAGAACGGTTACGTTGTGGCGAACAATTGTTGTTGCTCGCTCTTGTTCACGTCGTACTGAGAGCGCTTCTTGTTCGCGCGTGTATTGACGACGTAGCCTCAAGAATGAAACGACCATAATTGGCGCTACCAACAAAACCAGCCAAGCACCTTGTGTGAATTTAACAACTGAGAAGATGATTACGATTAATAGAGATACAGATCCGGCGAGAGCGTTGATTACAACTTTAATCTTCCAACCCTGAGGCTTCACGCGAATTGAATGTTTTGTCATTCCAAAGCCCGCTAAGGCGAAGCCGGTAAATACGCCAAGCGCATAGAAAGCAACAAGGTGCTCGACTGATCCAGCGGTTATCAAAACTAAGAAGATTCCACCGCCGGCCAACAATAAGATTCCGTTTGAGAAAGCTAAACGGTGACCGCGCTTAGTTAATTGACGAGGCAGGTATCCATCGGTTGCAACGAAGTTACAGAGCAGTGGGAAAGCGCTATATGTGGTGTTTGCGCCAGCAAAGAGGATAAGCATTGTTGCGAGCTGGACCATAAAGAACATAATGGTTGCGAATGTGCCACTGCCGAGCGCAGTTTTTGCAATCTGCGAGATAACAGTAGGTGTACCAGATTCGTATGGCATCGCCTGTATGTGATGAGCAAAGTAAGAAACGCCAAGAACCAATGTTCCAAGGATGCAGCTCATAATAACTAGCGTGCGTCTTGCATTTACGTGCTCTGGCGCTTTAAAGAGAGCCACGCCATCAGAGATCGCTTCTAGGCCAGTTAGTGAAGATCCACCGTTTGCAAAAGCGCGTAGCAAGATAAATATTGCCGCTGCAGTTAGTAGCCCTTGTTCTTGTCCGACTTCAATTGCTCCAGGCAAATCTGTTGCAAGTACTGGAAGAGTGCCGTTGAAGAGTCGCCAAAATCCCATTCCGAATACGATCAACATGCAACCAACGAAGAAATATGTTGGGAAGGCGAAAGCCTTTCCAGCTTCTTTAACACCGCGAAGATTTCCATAAGTTAAAAGACAAATCACCAGCAAGATCATCGGAATCTTCCAAGGTTCGAGTGCTGGGAAAGTTGAAATGATCGCTGCGACACCGGCGGCGGATTGAATTGCAACTGTTACGACGTAATCAAGAATCAACGCAACGGCAGCGATTTGTGCAACTACTGGTCCGAAGTTATCGCGCGAGACTATGTATGCGCCACCAGTTTTTGTATAAACATCAATTACATTTCGGTAAGAGAGAGTGATAATTAAAAGAATTGCCAAGACAACTGCGGTCATTGGCATCAAGATTGCAAATGCCGCCAAACCGAACGCTGGCAATAAAGCGATAAGAATTTGTTCGCTGCCATATGCCGAAGACGAGATGCAGTCAGATGAAAGAATGCCAAGGGCATATCGCTTTGACAATCGTTGATGCCCTAAAGAATGTCGATTGAGTGGGTTACCCAGAAATCTTCGCTTGATTGTGTAACTAAGCGGATCCTTTAGATGTGCATTATCCTGAAGTGCAACAGGCTCTGGCGCACCATCGGTCCAAGACTTTGGCACAAAAACTCCTTCAGTTACCGCGGCTAGCGCGTCTAATTGCCTTTTCAGTATGCTCATCTTATGCGCACTCAGTTATATATAGATGGCCAATGGGTCGATGGAAATGGCACTTTGGATGTAATCGATCCCAGCGATGGCTCAGTTATCGCCAAGGTGGCGACCGCAGGCGATGCCGAAATCGAGGCTGCGCTAGCCGCCGCCGACCGCGCCGCACCTGCCTGGGCCAAGACTGCGCCTCGAGTGCGCGGTGAAATCCTGCGCAAAGCATTTGAACTTATGACGCAAGAAGCTGATTACCTCGCCGAGTTAATTTCAAAAGAGAATGGCAAAGCGCTTCCTGATGCCAAGGGTGAACTTGCGTACGCCGCAGAATTTTTCCGTTGGTTCTCTGAAGAAGCAGTTCGTATCGCCGGTGATTTCAGAATGTCACCAAGCGGAGATAAAAGAATTCTTGTAACCCACCAACCGGTTGGTCTTTCAATTCTTATTACACCTTGGAACTTTCCAGCCGGAATGGCAACTCGCAAGATAGGTCCAGCCATTGCTGCGGGATGCACCATGATTTTAAAGCCAGCGGGAGAGACACCTCTTACTGCGCTCGCCATCGTTGATATTTTAGATCGCGCAGGCGTTCCAAAGGGTGTGGTTAATTTAATTCTGCCAACTCCAACCGGACCAGCGATTGCAAAGATGTTGCACGATAAGCGAGTTAAGAATCTTTCCTTCACCGGATCAACTGAAGTCGGTCGCATAATTCTCAAAGAAGCTGCTGACAATGTAATTCGCTGTTCAATGGAGCTCGGCGGAAACGCACCGTTTGTGGTTATGGATGATGCCAATATTGATGAAGCGGTAAAAGGTTTAATGCTCGCCAAGATGCGCAATGGTGGCGCAGCTTGCAC
>CANHRF010000082.1 GCA_947463335.1 Actinomycetota bacterium | reverse complement strand
ATTTAACTTGGCAAAGGTTATCTCTATCGCTAACCTAGGTATAACACGCTCAACATCGGTCGTGTGGATTAGAGAATGAAAGGCCACCCATGAAAGCGCTCGTTATCGGCGCAGGCGGAGTTGGCAGGGCAATTGCAAATATCGCATCGCGACGTCCATTTATTACCTCAATGGTCATCGCAGATCGCCACCTGTCACGTGCAGAAGATGCTGTAGCAAGAGTTAAGGACCCGCGTTTTTCGGCGGCTGAAGTAAATGCTGCGGAACTGGAAGATATTCGCGCCTTAATTCGCAAGGCGAACCCAGACATTGTTATTAACGCGGTCGATCCACGTTTTGTAATGCCAATCTTCTTGGCGTGCGAAATTGAAAATAAGAATTACATGGATATGGCGATGTCTTTATCTCGTCCTCATCCGCATTATCCAAATTCTGAAACCGGTGTGAAGTTGGGCGACGAACAATTTGCGCGCGACTGGAACTGGTGTGAGCGCGGAATTTACGCACTTGTAGGTATGGGTATTGAACCTGGAATGAGCGATGTCTTCGCAAAATATGCATCAGAACATCTCTTCTCACGTATCGATGAAATTACCGTTCTAGATGGCTCTAACTTAGTTGTTGAAGGTGCGGACTTCGCACCTTCATTTTCAATCTGGACCACCATCGAAGAGTGCCTCAATCCACCTTTGGTTTGGGAAGATGGTCGTGGTTGGTTTACGACTGAACCATTTAGTGAACTTGAGGTCTTTGACTTTCCCGAAGGAATTGGGCCGGTTGAGTGTGTAAACGTTGAGCACGAAGAAGTTGTTCTGATTCCGCAGAAAGTCGATGCCAAGAAAGTGAATTTTAAGTACGGACTTGGTGCACAGTTCATAACAACTTTAAAGACGATTCATATGCTTGGGCTCGATCGTAAAGAAACGGTGGAAGTACAGGGCCACTCTGTTTCACCTCGCGATTTATTGGCGGCATCACTTCCTGATCCAGCAACGCTTGGTTCGCGCATGAAAGGTAAGACTTGTGCAGGAACTTTGGTAAAGGGCTTAGATAAAAACGGTAAGCCATATGCCTGTTACATATACAACGTGGTTGATAACGAATGGTCTATGAAGAATTATGGAGACCAAGCCGTTGTTTGGCAGACTGCCATAAACCCAGTAATCGCTATGGAGTTGTTACATCGCGGTACTTGGAAGCCGGAAGGTGTTAATGGGCCTGAATGGTTTGCTGCCAAGCCGTTCCTGGATTTACTTGAAGAATATGGCACCAGTTGGCATATCCGCGAAGAATCAAGCGCCGGAATCACTGTTGAGGAGTTAGCCATTTAATCAGTGGTGAACTCAAATGGCTAAAGAACTGCAATTTGATGTCGTAGTCATCGGATCTGGCTTTGGTGGATCAGTCACTGCGCTTCGTTTGCGGGAAAAAGGTTATTCCGTTGCGGTATTAGAAGCGGGTAAACGTTTTGCAGATAAGGATTTTCCTAAAACTTCTTGGCGAGTGAATAAGTTTCTCTTCGCTCCGCAACTTGGCTGTTATGGAATCCAGCGAATTCACTTTCTGCCTGATGTCTTAGTTCTTGCTGGAGCAGGTGTTGGCGGAGGCTCTCTGGTTTATGCAAATACTTTGTACCAGCCGGGAGATAAATACTTTCAAGATCCACAATGGGCAGATATCACTGATTGGAAGCGTGAGCTAGAACCTTGGTATGACCAAGCGCGCAGGATGTTAGGAGTAGAAGAGAATCCTTACTTTTCTCCTAGCGATGCTGCAATGAAAATCGCTGCTGAAAAAATGGGTGTGAGCGATACATTTAAAATGGCTCCCCTCGGAATTTACTTTGGAGCCGGTGAAGGAAAGCCGGCTAGTGATCCATATTTTGGTGGCAAAGGTCCAGATCGAGTGGGCTGTACAAATTGCGGTGAATGCATGACAGGTTGTCGCCACAACGCCAAGAACACGTTGCCGAAAAACTATTTGGGTCTAGCGGAAGGTGCTGGCGCACAAGTATTTCCGCTAACAACTGTCACTGAATTTGCAGAGCGACCAGACGGTAAATGGGAAGTAAAGACTGTTAAGACTAATAATTGGGATGGATCGCGCGGTACAACATTTATTGCAACAGAACTTGTAATCGCCGCCGGTACTTTTAATACCCAGAAACTTCTGCATAAAATGAAGCGAAAGAACTTGCCTAAACTTTCCGATCGTTTAGGTGAACTATCTCGGACAAATAGCGAAGCGTTAACTGGCGCTTTGATGAATAGCCGTGAGATCGATTTCAGCCGAGGCGCTGCGATTACCTCTTCTTTCTTTCCTAATGAGAGCACCCATATAGAGCCGGTGCGTTATGGCAAAGGCAGTAACTTCATGGGGTTGTTGCAAACGATAATGACTGATGGTTTCACCGGAAAAGAACGTCGTAAACATTGGTTAAAGCAGTTTATTGCGCGCCCATCTTTATTGGCCCGCATCGTAAATGTGCGCCACTGGAGCGAAAAGACGGTTATCGCGCTGGTGATGCAAGATGTTGATTCTTCAGTAACTGTAAAAGGTAAGCGTGGAATTTTTGGTTTTAAGTTAACTTCTAAGAACGATAGCGAACATCCAAATGCAACATATATACCTGCCGCCAATGAAGCGGTGCGACATATTGCAAATGAATATGGCGGAATAGCTGGCGGACACGTCGGTGACTTAATTAGCGCACCGTTCACTGCTCATTTCGTAGGCGGATGTGTAATCGGTAGCGATGTGAAATCTGGGGTAATTGATCCATATCACCGCGTCTTCAATTATCCGACGCTGCATATCGTCGATGGTTCGACAATCACCGCGAACTTGGGAGTCAATCCATCTCTGACAATTACCGCCCAAGCTGAACGTGCGATGTCGCTCTGGCCCAATAAAGGTGAATCAGACCAACGTCCCGAACAAAGCTCGCCTTACAAGTATCTTCAGCCTATAAAGCCGAGTGATCCGGTTGTGCCTGTCGGTGCATATGGTGAACTTAAGTGATGGAGGCGTAATGAGAAATTGGGCGTTGGTAACCGGAGCATCTTCCGGAATCGGTGAGAGTTTCACCAGATTATTGGCCGCTGCCAATTTCAATATAGTTTTAGTCTCCCGTGATGAAGTGCGGTTAAATGAACGAGCATCTGGCCTGAAGGAAAAGTATGGTGTCGATTCGATTGTTTTAGTTGCAGATTTAGCAACTGAATCTGGGTGTGCCAAGGTTGAAGAGTTCATCGCGAATAATGAAATTGAAGTCTTAATCAACAACGCCGGCTTTGGAATCAACAAACCATTCACAATGAGTGATCTGGCTAAAGAGGAAGAAGTGCTTAAGGTTTTAGTGCGGACCCCGATGCGGCTGATGCATGTGGCGCTGCCGAAGATGAAGGCTCGGAACTCGGGTGTGATCATCAATGTCTCGTCGGTGGCTAGCTATATCGCAGGAGGGGCCTACAGTGCATCGAAGTCCTATTTAACGGTTTTATCTGAGTCTCTTCACACGGAACTCTCGGCAACAAATATCAAGGTTTCAGCGCTCAGCCCCGGATTTACCCGAACCGAATTTCATCAGCGCGGCAGAATGAAGATGGCTGGCCTTCCCCAATTTATGTGGCTCAATTCTGATGTTCTAGTTGCGAAGGCTTGGAAAGATGCCCTTGCAGGCAAAGCGGTCTCCATACCTGGATGGCAATACAAACTTTTAGTTGGATTGATCTCTCTTATGCCAAGGTTTTTGGTTAGGCGCGTAGGAATGAATCTACGGGTTAAACAGAGGTAATTCACACGATTTTCTCTGCTTACATCCTTAATCTAGACCTTGCTGTTCGCTAAGATTCACCCATAATCAATGGAGGTTTTCATGTTTCGCAAGGTACTTGTCGTAATCGGTGCAGCATCCCTAGTCGCTGCTTCAATGACCGCTGTGCCAGCTAGCGCCGCAACAAAGATCAGCAATGGCGTTTCCTGCAAAAAATCAGGTGCGACAACAAAGGTAAGTGGTTCTACTTACCGCTGCGCAAGAAACCCTCTTGTTAAGAATGCCAAGCTAACTTGGTTATCACTTGATTGCATTAACACAGCGACTACTTATCGCAAGGCTGTTTTGAACTTGCCAAAGATTAAGACTGCAACTGATGCAACTGTTGCGAAGCTAGATGCCGACATTGCAAAGCAAACCGTGCAAGATGAGAAAGCAGCAAAGTTAATTCCTGAATATCGTGCAAAGATGGAATCAATAACTGCGCTTATAACTGTCTTGAAAGCAGATACCGCGAATTTAGTTAAGAATAAGAAGACAATCGATAACTACACATCTGCGGTCCGTAATTACGATGCGGCAATCAAGGCTTACACAACTGTCGGACGTCAGAGCGATCGCAGCAAGAAGGCGCGCGAGCAAGCGTTAAAGCAGTACGAAAACTCAAAGACAGATATCGAGACTTCACTCAGTATGGCGAAGTTGATCTGCACAAAGGGTTTCTAAAGAACTCAGATCTTAGGATTCCCCTATTAAAAGGGGAGGCCGATCTCGCTTAACTTTTGTTGGTGATATTTCACCGAATCGCTAAGTGGCTTCCCTTCACGCTTTTAGCGGCGCTGATTCTGGCTCGTGCCTTTATATCCGGACCGAGCATTGCTATCGATCTGTTTTTCTACAATGCGATTGTCCTGGCAGTTATAGTCTCACTCTTTCAAGCACCACTTCATAACGATCCATTAGCAATTGCTTTTTTTATACTTGCGACAGCTGCCTGGGGAATTGGGTCTACTACATCGAGTTTAACTCAATTCTTTATCTTCACCGCAAATGAAAAATTGGTCTCTAACATTGCATACTCCGCATTTTATCCACTTGCATTTATTGCAATTCCCCGGGCGCTCGGTAGGGGAAAGAGATTACAGGCGATAGAACTGCTGGATTCCGCCATATTTGGTTTGGGATTTACCTCAATAATCACGGCTTTATCGCTAAAAGAGTTGGTTGGAGAATCTGATTTAGGTTATTTTTT
>CANHRF010000081.1 GCA_947463335.1 Actinomycetota bacterium | reverse complement strand
GTGCATGCGCTTGATAATGTCTCTTTTGATTTGAAGGCTGGTAAAACGCTTGCACTCGTCGGCGAATCTGGCAGCGGCAAAACAACGGCAGCGCGCGTACTTCTTGGGCTCGATCAACCCAACTCCGGTTCAATTGAGGTCTTGGGTAGAGATCTTGGATCTTTAAAGTATGAAGAACTGCGACTGCTTCGCCGTGAAATTCAAGTCGTTCAACAAGATCCATTCAGTCAGTTAAATCGTCGCCATTCAGTCGAAAGAATTGTTTCGAGCCCTTTGATCGCCTTTGATATTGGAGATAAGACTTCGCGCCGAGAGCAAGTAATTGAATTACTCCAAGCCGTCGGTCTTGAGAAAGAACATCTAAATCGTCGTCCTCACGAACTTTCGGGAGGTCAGTGCCAAAGAGTTGCCATTGCAAGAGCGCTGGCAGTTAATCCCAAAATTGTTGTTCTAGACGAGGCAGTTTCAGCCCTAGATGTATCCGTTCGCGCGCAAGTGCTAAACCTGCTCCGTGAAATTCAAGTAACGCGAGGGTTGACTTATCTATTTATTACACACGACCTTGGAGTTGCTCACTACATGGCTGATGAAATTGCTGTGATGTTCCGCGGTCGTATTGTTGAACGTGGAGATCGTGAAGATATTTTCAAGAATTCACGACACCATTACACAAATGGTCTTCTGGCATCTGTTCCTCTCGCATCTCCTACGGCGGAGAAGCGATTTAGCCAACAAGTCCAATCTCTACCAAGCCCTGTAGTCGATGATGCTTGCAATTACCGATCTCGGTGTGCAGTTGGTTTAGGTCGAGATGATTGTAAGTCAGTACCGCTGCAAATAACTCAGGGATCCGAGACCCACTCTTGGCTTTGCCATTCACCCATTGAACGTTCTTAAGAGGGAGAAAGCGCTATGAAAGAAGTTGCTGTTGTTACTGGGGCTGCATCAGGCATTGGGCGTGGAATTGCAAAGCGGTTAGCTGAGGATTACATAGTGATTCTCATTGACCTTAATCCAACAACACTTCCTTTGGTTGAAAAAGAGATCACCGATGCGGGTCAGCAAGCTTTCTCTGTTTTAGGTGATGTCGGCCAACGTGCGACACATCAAAACGCTCGAGCATTGGCGGAATCAAAAGGCAATCTAATTTCTTGGGTTAACTGTGCCGGGTGGACCAGGGGAGCACCGATGCATGATTTCCCTAATGACCCTGCGGTATTGGAAGATTTGATTGGGGCTAATCAAATTGGTTCGTTCTGGGGTTGTGCTGAAGCAGTTGCATCGTTTACTACAAGAAAAGTTCCAGGTGCGATTGTTAATATCTCATCTGTTCATGGACGACGGGCTTGGCCTGATCACGCAGTTTATGAAATGACTAAGGCAGCCGTTGATGCGCTAACTCGCAATGTGGCCGTTGCTTATGGCCCATTTGGAATCCGCGCCAATGCTGTCGCACCAGGAGCAATTATGACTCCCGCACTTGAGCAGAGCTTTGTTGATGCACCAGATCCGGTTGCGCGACGTAATTCATTGGAGTTGTTAGCACCGCTGAAGAGAATCGGAATGCCAAGTGAGATCGCCGAAGTAGTTTCATTTCTGCTATCGACTCGCGCTTCTTATCTATCTGGCCAGAGCATTGCAGTTGAGGGCGCTTGGACTTCTGCTCTTGGAGTACCAGAAATCGATATTGAATTGGCTAAGCGTTATGGCTTAGATCATAAAACTGGTCTACCCAAGAGTTAAAACTGATTGCGAGTATTGCTATGACAGCTAAGGGACCAAGAGACCCATTCACACGTCGCGCTTCCGGACACTATGGACGCCTTGCACTTTGGGAAGGCCACGAGATCATCGAGATGACCTCACCTAAGATTCATCTCAAAGTTAGTCTGACTCGTGGGGCAGAGATCTTAGAGTTACGCTCTAAGAAGTTAGATTTAGAACTCCTTTGGCATGGCCAAGAAGATATCGTTAGATATCGCGAGGGCGTTCAGTCCACACAAGCGCCAATGGGTAATTTTCTCGATCACTTCAGTGGTGGTTGGCAAGAGGTATTACCAAATGCCCAATATCCAATTGATTATAAAGGCGCATCATTTGGGGGACATGGCGAAGTCGCCATGCTCTCTTGGGATTACCGAATTCTTGAAGATTCAGAGCAGAAACTTTCTGTTGAGTTCTCAGTAAATCTTCGTCGCCTGCCTTTGCGCTTAATTAGAGTAATGACGCTGATCAATGGGGAACTTCGCTTTGACGAATCTGTTGAAAATCTAAGTGGAGAAGAAATCAAGTTTCAATGGGGTCAACATCTTGTAATTGGTGGACCTTTCATTGACCCAGGTATGGAAATTATTGTTAACGCAGGTGAGCCGATTGAAGTCCCGAATTATCCAGGACCTACTTATCGCTTCAAGCCAGATAGCCAATCAATTTGGCCCACGGCACTTGATAGCAAAGGTAACGTCGTAGATGTCAGCACCTTTGGAGCAGATGATGGAACCGATGGCCACATAATTCTTGGGCCTATGTCTAAAAGCGCAGTGACATTTAGAAATTCATCTCTTAAAACAGATATTACGTTGGAATGGGATAAAAAAGTCTTTCCTTACTGCTGGATCTGGATGGTGCTTGGAGGCATTAAAGCCTGGCCGCTTTGGGGCAGAGACAGACTAATCACTATTGAACCCTTTTCATCTCCGGTCATTTCGCTAACCGAAGCTATTGAACAAGATAAAGCGCTCGTACTTCAAGCACATCAAAACGTGAAATCTTGGGTAGCTTTCAAGTTAAGCGATATCTAAAGCTCAGGACTCGTTCTGATCTTCTAAGAATTCTAGGATTTCTCGCTGCTCAATTCCCAGGAAACCATTCTGCGGAATTGCAGCCAGCAAACTTGAGTTTAAGCGTGGAGTAGGTCTAATCATCTCGCCCCATTTATTTTCTAACTCCGCTGGCGCTTGGCGACAACACTTCGCATCCGGACAATAGGACTTGTGACGGGTACTCGAATCTCTTCCTCTGAAGTACTTAACAGATTCGAAATTTGTGCCGACACTGACCGAGAAATCACCCTGAGCGCTGCTTTGGATTCTCGATGTGCACCAATAGGTGCCCACTGGCTTATCGGTGTACTGATGGTAGGGAGTAAATCGATCCTTAATTGTGAAAACTTTTCGAGCGCTCCAGTTGCGACAGACGATCTGGCCTTCTACCGAGCCAAATACATCTGAGGGAAAAGCCACATTGTCATTCTCGTAAGCCTTTGAGATAGCGCCGCTTTCGTGAACTTTAAGAAAGTGCACTGGCAAATCAAGATGAACTGTCGCAAGATTAGTAAATCTGTGGGCAGCGTTCTCATAGCTGACGCCAAAGTAATCGCGCAAGTCTTCAACAGAGAGCTCTCGCTTAGTTTTGGCGCCCTGCAGGAATTCAACGGCATTAGCCTCGGGCATCAATAAGGCACCCGCGAGATAATTTGTCTGCACTCGCTGAGACAGGTAATCACGATAATCATTTGGTGAAGGATGTTTTAAAACATGACCAGCAAGTGCTTGCAAAAGAATCGTACGAGCATCGCGTCCTTCTCGACGCATCGGAAGAAATATTCGACCATTCTTCTCATCAGTAATAACTCTGGTTGATGCCGGTAAATCTTGAACATAGTGCAAGGTAAAACCTAATTTATTGGCAAGTTCAGCAGTTAGCCGTTCTGAAAGCGGGCCAGAAGTGTGATCAATCTTCGCCAAGAGGTTCTTCGCCTCTTCCTCTAAATGAGGGAAGTAATTGTTAATTCTTCGCATCTCTTGGCGAAGTTCTATATTCACACGTCGCGCTTCTTCAGGAGTTGCCGAGCGCTGTAGGTGCAACCTTTCGACCTCGCGCTGCAGACCTAAAATTATTTCAATAATGTTATTGCTTACGGTTTTTCCAATGAAAGCATCTGGCAGACCGAGTGATGCATACAAACCACCACGTTGAGCGCGTTCGATTTCAAGTTCATTTGCGGTTCGTTCACTTAAAATTTCGGAATTTAACAATTGACTTAAAGAAACGCCAAGTGCTTGTGCGATCTTCTGCAGTTGCTGAATCGGCGGAGTGCGTTTGCCATTTTCAATCGCCGAAATTTGTGAAGGTGCACGTTCGATCGCGCGGGCTAAGACTTCAAGGGTCATTCCTTGCTTGGTTCGCAGCTCGCGAATCCTTCGGCCAACAACCAACGGATCGAACTCTTTCTCTAAATCGCTCATATTTAATTGTGGCATTCGCAGCAGAATAGGGGAAGTTCTGCCGAACAGAAATATTGGTTTATTTCTATCAGAAAACCCGTGCAAAGCCTTGAGAGCTGCTCAATACTCAAGTTATTCGACTAAAGGGCACAAAAACCCTTGTATTTCACACGACTAGAAGGAGAAGGCAATGAAGAGCCAGATCGGTAGCAACACCCAGAGCGCAGAAGAATTGCAAAAAGAGTGGGATACCGACCCACGTTGGGCGGGGATCAAGCGTGATTACACCGCTGAAGATGTGGTGCGCCTGCGCGGCTCGATTACAGAGGACTCCACCCTGGCTCGTCGCGGGGCGGAAAACCTCTGGGATCTGCTCCACACCGAGAAATGGGTGGCGGCGCTAGGTGCGCTCACCGGCAACCAAGCTGTTCAGCAGGTCAAGGCTGGGCTAAAGGCGATCTACCTTTCTGGCTGGCAGGTTGCAGGAGATGCCAACCTTTCAGGCAATACCTATCCCGACCAGAGCTTGTATCCCGCAAACTCTGTTCCTGCGGTCGTGCGCAGAATTAACAACGCTTTGATGCGCGCTGATCAAGTAGAACGCGTTGAAGGGCCAGCGAGCATTGATTGGCTCGCACCTATCGTCGCCGATGCTGAAGCCGGTTTTGGCGGACCACTAAATGCTTATGAATTAATGAAGTCAATGATTCAAGCAGGAGCTGCCGGTGTTCACTGGGAAGACCAACTTGCATCGGAGAAGAAGTGTGGCCACCTTGGTGGAAAAGTTTTGATTCCAACGCAGCAACACGTTAGAACTTTAAATGCGGCGCG
>CANHRF010000080.1 GCA_947463335.1 Actinomycetota bacterium | reverse complement strand
TATGCCTATGACATTGTTTTAAATGGAACAGAGTTAGGTGGCGGTTCGATCCGTATCCACGACCGACAAATTCAAAAAGATGTCTTTAATGTAATTGGATTAAGCGATGAAGAAGCAGCTAGCAAATTCGGTTTCCTTCTCGAAGCCTTTAACTATGGACCGCCTCCACACGGTGGAATCGCGCTAGGACTCGATCGCGTCTGCGCTCTGCTTACCGGCAGCGATTCAATTCGTGAGGTAATCGCTTTTCCAAAGACTGCCAGCGGAGGAGATCCGCTGACGGGTGCTCCCACTCCAATTACTCCAGCACAGCGGAAAGAGAGTGGCATTGACGGTCTTCCGAAGGGCGAAAGCAAGGGGTAAGGGGCTCCTCAGGTAGGCTCTACCTTATAAAGTGGTTCACACAATGGTTCACACAATGGTTTACAGAATATTGATAGCAATTAGTTAGGAGCGAAAAATGGTCACAGGTCCAGGTGGAGTAGCAACAATTATCGCGGCCTGCTCACTTCTAGCCATCGCTATCGCAATCTCTTATGCAGTCATCCGGATTGGTCGATTTATTGATGAGGCAAAAGTTTCGCTAAAGACGCTAACTGATGAGACTGCTCCGCTAATCCACGAGTCAACTAGAACTATTGAGCTTGTAAATAGCCCACTAGAAAGTTTCGCCCGTATAACTAAGAACGTTGAAGATGTAACCACAAAAGTATCTGACGCTGCTACAGGTTTTATGGATAAGAGCGGACCAGCAGTTAAAGTCGCGGGAGCTTTGATTAGCGCCGCCGGTATGAAGAAGTCTGCTAAGAAGAAAAAGAAGAAGGCGGAGTAAACCCCGAAAGTGGAATCCGCCGAGATCCGTTCGCGCTGGCTGCGCTTCTTCGAAAGTGATAACCGTCAAGGTCTAACGCATACCGTTGTGCCTTCTGCTTCACTGATTGCAGATGACCCTAATCTCTTATTGGTTAATGCTGGAATGGTTCCCTTTAAGCCATATTTCCTCGGTGAAGTTACTCCACCGTTCAAGCGTGCTACCTCAGTTCAAAAATGTGTACGTACTTTAGATATTGATGAAGTTGGTAAGACCACGCGTCACGCCTCTTTCTTCCAAATGTGTGGCAACTTCTCTTTTGGTGATTACTTCAAAGAAGGGGCCATCGCACTTGCATGGGAATTGTTAACTCGTCCAATCTCCGATGGAGGTTACGGCTTTCCTGAAGATAAGTTATGGGTAACTGTTTATCTCACCGATGACGAGGCTGCAGATATCTGGCATAAGAAGATTGGTGTTCCGAAAGAGCGAATTCAGCGAAGAGACATGGCCGATAACTTCTGGTCGATGGGCGTACCTGGACCTTGTGGACCTTGTTCTGAAATTTACTTTGATCGTGGCCCTGCATACGGAATAGATGGCGGCCCAATCGCCGATGAGAATCGTTATCTAGAAATCTGGAATTTAGTTTTCATGCAGAACGAACGTGGCGCGGGTGGCGGTAAAGAAGGCTACCCAATCCTTGGTGAATTACCGGCGAAGAGTATTGACACTGGGCTTGGCCTAGAACGTACCGCTGCACTTTTGCAAGGGGTTGAAAATATCTATGAAATCGACACGACCATGCAGATTCTTACCAAGGCGATGGAGTTAACCGGCGTTAAATACGGAGCTAACGAGAAGTCAGATGTGGCGCTGCGCGTTATTGCAGATCACGCACGTACTTCAGCAATGTTAATTGGCGATGGCGTCACCCCCGGAAACGAGGGTCGCGGTTACGTATTGCGTCGAATGATGCGACGCACCATTAGAAATATGCGCCTACTTGGCACAAATGACCCGATTATGTCTGAGTTAACAGTTGCTGCGATAGGCGCAATGGGGCCGCAGTACCCTGAACTAGTAAGCGATAAGAAACGCATCTTGGCTGTTTCAGTCGGAGAAGAAGAGTCATTCCTACAGACTTTAAAGAGCGGAACGCAGATCTTCGATATTGCTTCTACGCAGTTAAAGCAGGCTAAGAAAACGGTTCTGCCAGGCGATGATGTATTTAAGCTTCACGATACTTACGGTTTTCCATTTGATTTAACTTTGGAGATGGCGCGGGAAGAAGGCTTAGAAGTAGATGAAGCCGGTTTTACTCGCTTGATGAACGAACAACGCGATCGTGCAAAAGCGGATGCTAAGGCGAAGAAGAGTGGTCATACAGATTTAAGCGAGTATAAGAAGATTGCCGATGAAAAAGGCACGGGCGAATTTATTGGTTACACACATATTCGATCCGAGGCGAAGTTAAATGGAATTCTGGTCGATGGCATTAGCGTGAAGAGCGCTAACGCAGGTGATGATGTCGAAATTGTCTTAGATCGCACCCCGTTCTACGCAGAAGGCGGCGGGCAGCTTGCAGATGGTGGAACTATCACCCTGGCAAATGGCGCTGTAATCGAGATTGATGATGTGCAGATGCCGATTAAAGATCTTTCGGTTCATCGCGGGCGAGTTGTATCTGGATCGATAAATCTTGGTGAGGGCGCATTTGCGGAGATCAATGATCTACGTCGCAGCGCGATCTCGCGTTCACACACCGCAACTCATATGGTCCATAAAGCTTTCCGTGAATTTTTGGGGGAGACCGCGACGCAGGCTGGTTCAGAGAATTCACCAGGACGCTTCCGCTTCGATTTCCCAGCAACTGGTGCGGTACCAGAGAGCGTTTTAAGCGATGTTGAATCTCGAGTTAATACCTTGCTGCTAGAAGATTTGGAAGTTAGCGCGGAGGTTATGTCTCAAGAAGAGGCGCGCAAGATTGGCGCAATGGCGTTATTCGGTGAGAAATATGGTGATCGAGTTCGAGTCATCAGCGTTGGTGACTGGGCGCGTGAACTTTGTGGTGGCACCCACGTAACTCGGTCAGGCCAATTAGGTGTTATCAAACTCTTAAGCGAATCTTCAATCGGTGCGGGTGTTCGAAGAGTAGAAGCCTTGGTTGGTATTGATGCCTATAACTTCCTGGCGAGAGAACACGTTCTTCTCAATTCACTTACCAATTTGATTAAGGGAGCACGTGCGGAAGAACTCCCTGAGCGAATCTCTGATCTCTTGATCAAGATGAAAGAGATCGAGAAAGAGTTGGCGGCGGTTCGATCCGCAGCTGCTATGTCGGATATTTCATCTCTTGCAGCGAAGAGTAAGGTCGTAAACGGAACCTCACTCATCGCCTTGAAGATCGCAGATGGAGTCGCAGTAGATGATCTGCGTAAGATCGCGCTTGATCTTCGCAACCGCAACGCTGACTCTGTAGTCACTCTAATCAGCGTCACTGATGGTAAGCCTGTACTTGTAGCAGCGGTTAGCGATGCAGCGAGAGCGAAGGGCGTAAAGGCCGGTGCTCTCGTGAAGATTGGATCCACGATTCTTGGTGGTGGCGGTGGCGGTAAAGATGATTTTGCACAGGGCGGGGGATCATCGACATCTGAGATTGATAACGCGCTAGCTGCGATAGAGAAATCTCTCTCAGGTAATTAATGGCTCGCATCGGCCGTCGCATCGCCTTTGATTACGGTGATGTTCGTATTGGTGTTGCGGTCTGCGATCCGGATGGAATTCTGGCAACACCTGTTGCAACTTTGCAGAGTAAGAGCCCAACGCTAAAGAGCGATATCGCCAAGATTCTTGAAGAGTACGAGCCGGTAAAGGCTTACGTCGGTAATCCCAAACTCTTAAGTGGCCGTGATGGAGAAGCGGTCGCTAAGGTTTTAAAGTTCACTGAGTTTTTGACCGCGAATTTTGATCTTCCGATATCTCTGGTGGATGAACGCTTATCAACCGTCACAGCTGCAAAACAGCTCCGCGAATCTGGAGTGAACGCGAAAGATGCAAAGACGCGAATTGATGCCGCAGCGGCGGTAGCTATCCTCGAACAAGGTTTGGCTAATGAAATTAAATAAGCCGGCACTGCTGCGAGTTGTTGCAGCCCTTTCAATTATCTTTCTCTTTACCGCGGGAACGCACCAACTTCGCAAGGGATCGGGAGCGGCTGCAGATTTTCCTTGTGGATCTGCTGCTTCTAGCGAAGTCGATGTTTCAATTGGTCAAGGAGCAACCGGTGCAGAGATCGCCAAGCAACTCTTTGATCTAGAGGTTGTTAAATCTAGCGCGGCATTCTTTCGCTTAGCGGTGAGCGATCAACGGTCAGAGAGAATCGCTCCCGGCACACATAAAGTTGCAGTTAACTTGTGCGCTAAAGAAGCCCTCGATCAATTGTTAGATCCGAAGCGGATTGTTGACCTGGTAAGTATTGTTGAAGGCGCGTGGAATAGTGAAATTTTTGAGGAGATGCTTAAATCTGGATTTAAGAGAGATGATATTAACGCTGCGATCAAAGCGACGAAACCTCCAGAAAAATTTAAATCTTTAGAAGGGTTGCTCTTTCCAGCGCAGTATTCATTCGCTGAGGGGACGTCCGCACAGACCGCAATTGGGTCAATGGTCGACCGCGCGGCGCGCGAGATGTCTGAAGCAGGTTTTAACTCCGGGCAAGGCAAGTATTCACCACAGCAGTTGCTTGTCATCGCTTCAATCATTCAGGCCGAAGGCGAGCCAAGTAACTTTGCGCAAGTCTCACGAGTGATCCACAATCGACTGGAGAAGGGAATTCCTCTGCAAATGGATTCGACCGTCCATTATGTGATGAAGTCGCGCGGAAACATCTTCTTAAGCACTAAATCAACTCTTATAAAGTCGCAGTACAACACTTATCAGAGATATGGACTTCCACCCGGACCAATCGGCAATCCTGGTGCCGCGGCGATGCAAGCTGCCGTTAATCCAGCGGCCGGCAAATGGACATACTTCATTACTGTTGCTCCGGGAGACACTCGTTTTACTACCAATCTTGAAGAGTTCAATGTATGGAAGGCTGAGTACAAGAAGAATTTACGAGCCGGAGCATTTGGGAGCAGCAAGTGAGCGAGCGGATTTTACGTGGAGCGGTATTGGGTTATCCAATCGCGCACTCGCTCTCACCCACTTTGCATAAGGCAGCGTTTCAACTTCTGGGAATTGAAGGTGAATATTCCGCGATCGAAGTAAAGAGCGGTGAGTTAAAGAGCTTTCTT
>CANHRF010000079.1 GCA_947463335.1 Actinomycetota bacterium | reverse complement strand
TAGATGCAAATGATTCGCATCTGGAAAAGAGCCCCAAACCGTTAAGTCAGCGCTCCCGGAGAGCCACTTTGGACTAATCTCAACTCAAGCAAAGTGGATTATCTAGGCAGGGGGTATCGATGAGCGAAGATGATGGCCAAGACGAGCTCGTATCCGAGGAAATGCTCTGGGATCGAATACCGGAAGTAAATGGCGCAGAACGCGCAAATACTTATTACGAACTCTCCGCCCGAATCTTTGCTCGCGGTCAATATGACGAAGCGCTCGCGCTCGCCGAAACCGCTCGCGATATCTTTGCCGAACTCGGCGCCGCAGAATCAAGTGAAGGACTTGCTCAGGCTTATTCCGCAATTGGCTATAACTTAAATCAACTCAAGCGCATGGATGAAGCAGCTTCTGCGATGAGTAAAGCGGTAGAAATTCTGCGCGAAAGCAAATCACCTCTTTCCCTTGAACTCGCCTGCACTTTAGGTGAGTGGTGGTATGCATCAAAGAATTTCGAAAAAGTTGTCGAGATTATGGATGAATGTGCCCAAGAACATTTAGTTGATGGAAATCAAGTAGGTGCAGCCAATGACTTACACCTGCTGGGTTGTGCTTATCGCGAGTTAAAGAAATACGATTTAGCGATCTCCACATTTAAAGAAGCACGCTTAATTTTCAAGACTGAGAAAGAGGTAATTCAGGTCGCACGTTGTGATCAGAAGATCGCCTCTTGTTATGTTGAACTTGGTGATGGCGAGAAAGCTTTGGAAGCAGCGCGCAAAGCGATTGATGTATTTGAAACTGGACACGATCATCGCCGCGAAACCTTTGCTCTCTTTGAGTATGGCAAAGCAGAAGTACTACTCGGCAAACTAGAAGCTGGTTTAGCGACTCTGGATGGAGTTTTGCAGATCATCTCTGAAGATGATCCAAAAGACTTTGAACTCATCGTTGATATCGAAACTCGCATGTCTACGGTCCTACGCAATTTAGGGCGAATGGATGAAGCGAACGAGATAGATCGCCGCCTTATTGCAGTGCGTGAGGCGATGGAAGATGTTCCAGCGCCAGCAGATTTAGGCGACTAAACCTTTAACTTAATCTGGGCAGATGTTGCAGCGCCCAGTGATACATCGCGATCGCCCCGGCGGCAGATGCATTCATAGAACGAGTCGATCCGTACTGCTGAATTGCATATAGAACTTCGCAGGCGTCCACGCCCTCATCGGACATTCCTGCCCCTTCTTGGCCAAAAAGGAGAACGCAAGATTCAGGAAGTTCAGAGCCTTCTAGTTGCTTAGATGATGGAACATTATCGATTCCAATGATTGGCAAGTTATTTTCTTTACACCAGGTCGCGAAATCAGCGATCGTTGGATGATGAATAACTCTCAGATATCTATCAGTAACCATCGCCCCGCGTTTATTCCAATCGCGTTTTCCAACGATATGAACCGCAGAAACGTTAAAGGCATTTGCCGTGCGAACCACAGAACCAATATTTAAATCGTGCTGCCAATTTTCAATCGCAATATGCAACTTATGGCGTTTAGTATCGAGATCTGCAACTATCGCCTCGACTGACCAATAACGATAGTGATCTAAAACATTTCGGCGATCGCCATTTTCTAATAGCTCTGGGTCATATTGTGAGCCAGTTGGCCAAGGTTTCTCGTGTGGCCCAACACCGACTACTGGAAAGAATTCTCCTGGTCCAATCGTGGCAGGTGTATTAATTTCCATAAGCACACTCTAAACTTAATGAAGGTTAAACGCTAGAAAGGGCCGAAATAATGGAAGCAGTATTTCTCATCGCCTATATCGTGCATATGTTGGCGATCCTTGGAATTCTTGTATTACTCCTGCTCCAATGGAAAAAGAGCCCTCGCAAACTTTCAACAGGAGTCCTACACAGCACCGCCACTGCTTTAGTCGCAGGGCTGGTAATGGTTGGTACCTATGCTTCAGCTAAACCTGATGAGGAGTTAAATCACGTCAAAGTTGCGATAAAACTCGTCATTGTCGTGGCTATTCTGGCAATTAGCTACCTAAATGTTAAGAAGAGTGAGCTGAAGAAGAGCATTTGGCTTTCGCTACTCGGGCTAACTCTATTAAATATAGCAATTGCGACCGCCCGGTTCTAACCAGTAAAAATGAAGAAACTGTGGGGGTTCGGCGCTGCCATTATTTCGGCAAGCCTTTTGGCATCATCGAGCGCTACAGCTTTTGATCCGCAATCGGCCGCGACAGTCTTTAAGAAGATGGCTGCTTCGCCCACTTTAAATAACCCATCAATTTCTCTTATCGATGTGAGTACCGGAAAAGTTGTCTTTGAATCTAACGCTAATTCACAGCGCAAGCCGGCTTCTCTGATGAAGCTCTTATCTGCAGCAGCAACCCTTAAGTATCTAGATTCCTCAACTGTCTTTGCAACATCCGTATCACTAGGGCCAACGCCAAATTCGCTGGTGATCGATGGGCAATACGATCCTTGGATATCAATGGATGCCAAGGCGGCAGAGAAGATGAAGCGCACCTACTTTTATGGTTTTGCAGCTAAAGGGTTGAGCGCGGTTAAGAAAAACTCAGAAGAACCAGTTAAGAAGTTAAAGGTTTACTACAACGATTTGTATTCGACAGAAATAGCAAAACTCAAGTCATATTATAAAAAGCGCGGAGTAAGCACCACCTTTGAAAAAGTCAGTGACTCAAAGGCCAAGTCCATCACCGGAGAACAAGTCTTTTACTCAACATCGCCAACCGTGAAAAGAATGATGGATTGGTTCTTGGTTTGGAGCGATAACGATGTTTCAGAGCGAATGGCGCGGTTAGCGGCAAAGGCTGCCGGAAATGAATTTAGTCAAAAGGGAGTGGCAAAAACTTTCGACATAGTTTTACGCGATTTAGATATTGATCCTTCAAAGATCATCATTAAAGATGCAAGCGGACTCTCGAAAGAGAATAAGTTAACTGCAAATGTTCTTACTCAACTACTTTATAAAATACATTCAGATCCATTATTTTCACAGATGATCGAAGGTCTGCCGGTCGGTGGGAAAACAGGAACGCTAACCAAGCGCTATCTCGAATCTGCACCACAAGCAGTCGGGTTGGTAAAGGCAAAGACTGGGACTTTATCCGGAACTGTTAGTTTGGCTGGCTACGTGCAATCAGGTGATCGTGAATATGCCTTCACCATAATCGCTGACAAGATTAAGCGGACTCGCACAGCGAGTGAGCGCGCACGAGAAACTCTCGATATTTACTTAGGCAAAATTGCTGCACCGTTATTGGTACCTATCAGCGAAACTTCCACCGTAATTATTGGTTAGCAAATACCTTAATAGATCCGCCGTAACAGGCGACCCAAGTTCGAGAATTTACAGAATCATAAGTAACGCCAATTGGCTCTGAACAAACTTTTATATTTTGAACCACTTTCATATCTGAAGTTCTAACTTTGGAGAGAGTTCCGCTACGGAAGTTAACTACGAATAACGATGAGCCATCTTTTGATATCGCCAAGCTGCGCGCAGATTTTCCGGTCGATACAGTCTTAATCGCTTGATTGGTCGCAAGATCCCAAGCGATAACTTTGCCCGAGATATTTAGCGTCGCGTACAACGTAGCTCCATCGGGAGACAATTCAATGGCACGAGGGTTTGATCCGATCGGTATGTAATCCACTAAAAAACTCTCTAAATCAATACGATGGATACGGTTCCCACCCATCTCGGCTACGTAAGCAAATTTACTATCGCCTGAAATAGAAATTCCGCGGGGATAACGTCCGATCTTGATTGACTTAACTGTCTTCTGAGTTTCAACCGAGATTACAGTGACGGTGTAAGAACACCAATTTGAAACGAGAATGTATTTATTGTCGGGAGTTACCTTTACGACTTTAGGCACAGAGCCAACTGGATAGACAGCGTCAATCTCGCCTTTAGCTAAATTAACCCGAGATAGAAAACTCTTGTCGTACCCAGATGCAGGAGAACAAGTGTCAGTTCCCTCTTTATTAAATCCTTTGCCGTACATCGCATAATTAGTGAAGTACAAATACTTACCATCTGGCGAATAAGCTCCCTCTACCGGAGCCCCTTTATACGTTCCTGAGTATTTTGAATATCCAAAATCAGATAACCGCACTGCATCAGGAACTGTTTTCTTTAACTCCATTGTGGTGGCATCATAAATAGTCACGCTGTGGCGATACATCATGTTGTGTGCGCTAACTAAACCTTCATTTGATGCCTGCACTGACTTTGGAGCAATGGCACCGGTTATTGTCTTAATCAGCTTTAAAGAGGTTTGATCTGTGGTGGCGCTTGCGCTCACCGGAATTGATGTGATCAATAAAGAGAATAGAAGAAGAAAACTCACCCTTATTTGATTCATAAGGGTGAGTTTACCTTCGAAAAACTAGTCGTCGTCACCTTCTTCATCGTCATCGTCTTCATCATCTTCATAGCCTTCGTCATCTTCATCATCGTCATCATCGCCACCGCCAGTTGGCATAGTTGCGATCGAAGGTTGCTTTAGAGAGATTGGTTGAGATATCGCAGATGGGCTAGAGAGGTTCGGCGCAGTTGGATCAGCGGGCGCAGAACTCGCCAGAACGCTTAACCCTTGCTCCGTTAAGTTGGCAGGAACTTTCGCACCACTTTGACCTACAAGTGCCCCGGCACCCACAATCGATAAAGCCGCGGCTAGGACGAGCGCGGGCAGTGCGCGAGTTGATTTCTTTCCTTGCGGCGCAGCATCTGCTTCAGCAAGTTCGATCCATTCGGGCTTATTTGGAGGTGTCATTTGTCATATCCCTTTCTTCATTACGCACGATAGACCGGCTTCCTTAGAAACCTGTGAGAACGCTGCGCATTAATGCTGAGTAATCTTGCCCTGTGCAAACCGATTCACGCGTAAATCTTGCTACAAAAGCTCGAGGCTATGTAGACCTGATGAAATTGCGCGTTGTTGAACTCTTATTGGTTTCAACTCTTCCTGCGATGTTTTTAGCGCAAGGCGGGTTACCTTCACTTTCACTAACTATCGCAACTTTAATTGGCGGAACTTTAGCCGCGGGCAGTGCCAATGCTTTTAATATGGTTATTGAATCTGAATCAGATAAGTTAATGAAAC
>CANHRF010000078.1 GCA_947463335.1 Actinomycetota bacterium | reverse complement strand
TATTGCATCCGCCGGTGGCCACGCCTACTTCACGAATAATGTCGATTGAGAGATTACGTAACTTCTGAAATTCAACATCAGTTAAGGTCAATGCAGGTGCCACGGTGATCGAGTCCCCAGTGTGAACGCCCATTGGATCAATATTTTCAATGCTGCAGACAATCACGACGTTATCGGAAGAATCGCGCATTACTTCAAGCTCGTACTCCTTCCAACCAAGAATTGATTCTTCCAATAGAACTTCCGAAGTTGGGCTGTGACGCAGCCCCGCCCCTGCGATCTGTCGCAGATTCTCTTCATCAAATGCGATACCTGATCCGAGTCCACCCATTGTGAAGGATGGACGAACCACAACTGGATAATGCAAAATCGCAGCTCCCGCGATCACTTCCTCCATAGTGTGACAAATAACTGATTTAGCGGATTCACCGCCAATCTTCTCAACAATGGTACGGAAGATCTCTCGATTCTCGCCTCGCTCAATCGCATCAACATCGGCACCAATCAAGTTAGTTCCATACTTCTGCAAGATTCCTGCCTTATGCAGACCAATTGCCGCGTTAAGGGCAGTCTGTCCGCCGAGCGTAGCTAAAACTGCATCGGGGCGTTCTTTGGCGATGATTTTCTCAATAAATTCGGGAGTGATTGGTTCAATGTAGGTGGCATCAGCAAACTCTGGATCAGTCATGATCGTTGCTGGGTTCGAATTTACGAGTATCACGCGAATACCTTCTGCGCGCAGCACTCGACAAGCCTGAGTTCCAGAGTAATCAAACTCGCAAGCTTGACCGATGACTATTGGCCCTGAACCAATTACCAATACACTTTTAATTGATTGATCGCGTGGCATTAGATCGAACCTACCTTACGCGGATACTTGACCATTAGATCTATAAATCTGTCGAATAAGTAAGCCGCATCGTGCGGCCCTGCTGCTGCTTCAGGATGGTATTGGACGCTAAATGCACCTCGTTCGAGTAGCTGCAGACCTTCAACGACGCCATCGTTTAAGCAGATATGCGTTACTTCTCCCGAACCAAACACTGTATTAAAAATTCCATCTGTCGGAGCCTTAATCGCAAAACCATGATTATGTGCAGTGATTTCAACCTTACCAGTCTTCTTATCTAAGACTGGTTGATTAATACCACGGTGCCCGAACTGTAATTTATAAGAATCAAAACCGAGTGCGCGTCCAAGAATTTGATGTCCGAAACAGATGCCAAAGATTGGAATTTCTTCAAGCAAGATACTTCTGACCAGATCAACTACCTCATCCATTGTCGCAGGATCACCAGGACCATTTGAAAGGAAAACTCCATCAGGGTTCAAAGCAATAATCTCTTCTGCCGTTGTATTAAATGGCAGAACATGAACCTCAACGCCACGTGCGGCAAGTGCTCTTGGTGTTGCGCCCTTGATACCGAGATCAATCGCAGCCACAGTAAATCTCTTCTGACCAACTGCCGGAACAATGTAAGGCTGTGGCGTCGATACATCTGCGCTCAAATACGCCCCTGACATTGCTTCGGTTCTGCGAACTTCGATAACCATTTCTTCGCGCGAAATATCTAAGTCTGAGAAAATACCAACCCGCATAGCTCCACGATCACGCAGATGTCTGGTCAGAGCCCGGGTATCGATTCCCTGTATGCCGACAATTCCTTGTTCAACCAGGGCGACTTCCAAATCTTTTTCACTGCGCCAGTTGCTAGTGATTGTTGAAGGATTTCTTACGACGAAACCTGCGACCCAGATCTTCTTCGATTCATTATCAGCGGTGTTAACTCCGGTATTCCCGATATGCGGTGCGGTCATTACGACCACTTGGCGGTGATAACTTGGATCTGTCAAAGTTTCTTGATAACCAGTCATTCCAGTTTGAAAAACCGCTTCACCAAAAGTTTTCCCTGTAGCTGCCCAAGAACTTCCTTCGAAGATACGACCATCATCGAGAACGAGGAATGCTTTAGCCATTATCTTTCACCCACAGAACGGAGATTTCCGTTGAGATAAGTAGGTTGGCCACGGAAGAAAGTTGCTGTAATAACCCCTTGTAGTTCCATGCCATGGAACGGAGTATTGCGACTGCGAGAGGCAACTAGATCGCGATCAACCCGTTGACTCAGCGTCGGGTTGATCACAGTGAGATTGGCCGCGCTTCCTACGGCGATCTTCTGACCGTGATCTGCATAGCGACCGATTCGTGCAGGGGCGTAGCTCATACGATCTGCCACCGCCTCCCAGGACATTAACCCTGTACTCACCATAGTCTGATTAACGATAGCAAGCGCGCTCTCCAGCCCAAGCATTCCAAAAGCGGCTTCTTGCCATTCGCACTCTTTCGCTTCTGCGGGGTGTGGCGCGTGATCAGTTGCCACGATATCAATAGTTCCATCGGCTAATCCTTCGCGGAGCGCTTCCACATCTCTCTGCGTGCGTAGCGGTGGATTAACTTTAAAGATCGGATCGTAACTAAGCGCCTTCTCATCAGTTAAAAGCAAGTGATGTGGCGTAACTTCCGCTGTTACATCAATTCCTCTGGCCTTTGCCCAACGAACTAAATCAACGCCACCTGCAGTAGTTAAATGGCAGATATGTAATCGTGATTTTACGTGATCTGCAATCAAGATGTCGCGAGCGATAATCGCTTCTTCAGCAACTGCGGGCCATCCCTTTAACCCAAGACGTGAAGAAATCTCGCCCTCATTCATCTGTGATCCGGAAGTTAAACGAGGTTCTTGGGCATGCTGCGCGATCACGCCATCAAACTTCTTTACATATTCCAAGGCGCGGCGCATCACCAACGGATCAAAGACGCAATTTCCATCATCGCTAAAGATTCTAACTCTGGCTCGTGAGTCTGCCATTGCACCGATTTCGGAAAGGCTCTCGCCAAGTAGCCCTTGTGTGACTGCACCGATAGGAAAGACGTCCACGAATCCAGCGCTCTGGCCTAACGCATAAACCTGTTCAACTACACCTGCGGTATCTGCAACCGGTGAGGTATTCGCCATTGCAGAAACTGCAACAAATCCGCCTTTAGCAGCTGCCATAGATCCAGATAGAACTGTCTCGGCATCTTCTTTGCCTGGCTCTCGCAAGTGAGTGTGCAGATCTACCAGACCAGGAAGCAGGACCGATCCTGATAGATCAATCTCCGTAACATCAGCGCTTTTAGCTATCGAGTTTGATAGCGCTGCGATCTTTCCACCACGGATCTCTACATCACTCTTACTCCCATCAGGAAGCGTGACTCCTTTGAGTAAGTAATTCTCATTTTTCATAGCGCTGCCCCAATCTCCTGATTACCCGCAAGGAGTAGATATAAAATCGCCATACGAATACTTACTCCGTTGGTGACTTGCTCAACGATTACAGAACGTGCTCCATCTGCTGCATCTGCAGTGATTTCCAGACCTCGGTTCATCGGTCCCGGGTGCATCACGATCGCATCGCTCTTCAACGCTCTCATTCGATCGCTATTTAACCCAAAATACCTCGAATATTCGCGAGCATTTGGGAAAAAGAGTTCGTTCATTCGCTCTAATTGAATACGCAACATCATTACTGCATCCACGCCTTCGATCACCGAATCTAAATCATATGAAATATCGCACGGCCAACTTTCAACTCCGACCGGAAGTAAAGTCGGCGGTGCGACTAATACGACTCTCGCTCCTAACTTAGAGAGAAGCAAAACATTTGATCTCGCTACTCGAGAGTGTAGAACGTCTCCAACTATGGCAACTCTTAGGCCAGCTAAATCGCTAGCGCCTTTCGACAAATGCTTACGGATCGTGAATGCATCTAGCAGCGCTTGGCTCGGATGTTCGTGCGTTCCATCTCCGGCGTTGATAACTGCACCGGACATCCAGCGCGAATCTGCCAATCGTTGCGCAGCTCCCGATGCGCTATGTCGAATAATTACCGCATCTGCCCCCATCGCCTGCAAAGTTTGCGCAGTATCTTTCAGCGACTCACCTTTACTGATACTCGAACCTTTAGCGCTGAAATTAATGACATCTGCAGAAAGGCGTTTAGCTGCTGCTTCAAAGGAGATTCTGGTTCGTGTCGAATCCTCGGCAAAGAGATTCACGATCGTGCGTCCGCGCAAAGTTGGCAATTTCTTCATTGGCCCATCGCTCACACGTGAAAGTTCTTGCGCGGTATCGAGGATGGAGATCGCATCACTTTTAGAGAGATCATTTATAGAAAGTAGATGCTTCATTTGCCATCACCTTCAACCAGAACTTCATCGCTTCCATCGAGCTCGGTCAGATGCACGACCACGCTCTGTGAGATAGAAGTTGGAATATTTTTTCCCACATAATCTGCTCTTATCGGCAGTTCGCGATGTCCGCGATCAACCAAGATAGCCAATTGCACGCTCTTGGGACGACCGATCTCCCCCAACGCATCGAGGGCGGCACGAATCGTTCTGCCGGAGAAGAGAACATCGTCGACGAGGATGACGTTTCGGTTCTCAACACCTAGCGATGGAATCGTGGTTGGCATCAAGGCGCGTGGTGGTCGCAATCGCAGATCGTCGCGATGCAGAGTGATATCTAACGTTCCGACTTCAACTGGAGCGCCCTCTATCTTGGAGATAATTTCCGCGATTCGTTTTGCAAGATGTGCACCACGAGTTGGAATCCCCAGGAGAGTTATAGATGCTGAGCCAGAGTTACGCTCAAGAATTTCATGGGATATACGGGTAAGCGCTCGGGAAATATCGGACGCAGGCAGGACAAGGCTCATGTAAATCTCCTTCCCCGCCTCGCAGGACGGGTCGTTAAAGGATGTTGGCACATACTACACCGCAAGGCTCTCATCCTGTGGATCGCCAAAAATGTGGGTGGCCACGCGCCTCTAACCTGCGCAAATGAGCAAACAGATCGCCTTTAACCAACCTACCCCTGAATCAGTAGCCAAGCGTTTACGTCAGATTCGAAAATCCCGCGGATGGACGCTCCACGATATCGAAAGACGATCGAATGGATCGATTAAGGCGGTTGTGATGGGATCGTACGAGAGAGGTATGCGCGCAATCTCGCTGGTACGGGCAATTGAATTAGCAGATCTCTTTGAGATGCCAATATCAGAACTTCTCGGCGACCCGACTCGACCTAGTTATGCCGAACTACCCTTCCAAAGATTTGATCTGAGGCAAGTCGGACGGCTCACCGACTCTCTGCAAGATCAAAAGGT
>CANHRF010000077.1 GCA_947463335.1 Actinomycetota bacterium | reverse complement strand
TCTTTATTATCTTCACCGCAATCGCGCAAAGGAGCGAAGCAAAGATCCCAGTACTCGTCGGTGCATATATCTCAGCCGCTTACTTCTTTACCTCATCAACAAGTTTTGCCAACCCTGCTGTAACGGTGGCAAGAACTCTCTCTGACTCTTTCGCTGGTATTGCGCCCGCATCTGTCTTGCCATTTATCGCAGCACAAATAATTGGTGCCATTGCCGGAATCGGTCTAACCAAATTTATTAATTCAACAAGCCAAGGCAAAAACTAGAAACGAGAAGTAAATGAGCAAACCAACAGTTCTCTTTGTATGCGTACACAATGCTGGTCGTTCACAGATGGCAGCCGGCTTTATGCGCGAGCTTGGACAGGGGCGCGTTGAAGTGCTTTCCGCAGGCTCTGCTCCAAAAGATTCAATTAATCCAGTTGCCGTAGAAGCGATGGCCGAAGTCGGAATCGATATCGCAAATAACACGCCAAAAGTGTTAACACCTGAAGCGGTACAAGAATCAGATGCCGTGATCACCATGGGCTGCGGCGATGTCTGCCCGTTCTATCCCGGCAAGCGCTATGAAGATTGGGTACTGGAAGATCCAGCAGGGCAAGGGATTGAACCAGTTCGTGTAATTAGAGATGAAATTAAATTGCGAGTTGAGAAGTTGCTTTCCGAACTTCTTAGCTAATCTCCAACGACCATAGGCGTTGCAGCAGTGCAGTTGATTAACTCAGCAAATGAAGTTGGGTAGACCGCGTGAGGATGTCCGGACGCAGCCCAGACAACTTCATAGTCATTTAGCGCTTGATCAATCAAAGTTAATTCGGGTTTGTTGATCCAACCAATTGGAGCTACGCCTCCAACCGAATATCCGGAAACATCTTTTACGTAATTTGCATCTGCGCGACCTAGTTCAGCAATCCCTATGTTCTTCGCGACTAATTCGGTATCTACGCGATGGCGCCCACTTGTAATAATCAACAGGGGATTTCCGGACGGCAATTTGAAGATTAGCGAAGATGCGATCTGCCCAACCTCAATACCCAGACCGTTGGCTGCATCTACTGCGGTGCGGGCGGTTTCAGATAGGACTGTAACTTCTCCCTTAACGCCAAGTTCGACAGCAGCTTGAATAAATCGCTTTACCGCAGCCTTTTCTAATATCCCGTCCATGGATGCAGGATACCCTTGGCAAATGTCTCTAGCAGCGAGCGAACTACAGCACCGCGCAAAGTTGGCGAGAAATTCTCTCTGGGTCTCATTCCTTCTATTAGGTATCGTCTCGATGGGATGGGTGCCACGTATTCCAGAAATTAAAGATGCAATTGGGCTATCAAATGGCGCTTTTGGTTTTGTACTTTTAGGAAGCACTTTCGGATCAATTACAGGTGCGCAATTGGCCGGTCGATTGATGCATACCTTCGGATCGCAACGTACTGTTTTCTGTGGCGTTCTGGTTATGCCGACTGGTTTGGCCGGAATGGCGCTTTCCACAAATGCAGTTGCGCTCTTTTTCACGCTCTTCACAATGGGGCTTGGTTATGCGCTGATTGATATGTGTTACAACTTTCAGGGAACTGTCGTTGAAAAGATTCTGGGCCGTCGTTACATGTCTTCATTTCACGCGATGTGGAGTACGGGCGCATTCTTGACAACTGTGGTTGGTGGATTGATTTCACGCCATGTCTCACCGCAGGTAAATTTGATTGCAATCTCTGTCATATCTGTTATTGCCTACTTGATTGCCGCGCGTTACTTACTTTCATCGGCTATCGACGGACATAAAGGAGAAGATGAGCACGAAGCTAAAATTCCACTATTTGGTAAATCAGTTGCACCACTTTGGTTCTTGGGATTTGGTTTACTGGCCAGCCTAGTTGGTGAGGGAGCGGCAAGTGATTGGAGCGCAATCTTGTTGCGCGATGAGATGGGATATGGCAAAGGCGTTTATGCATCTGCCTTTGCATCCTTTGCATTGGCGATGATCGTCAGCAGATTCTTAGGCGATCGTGCACTTGATTACTTTGGCCCAGCTCGCTTAGTAAAACTTGGTGGATACATTGGCGGAAGTATTTGGGGGATCGCAATGGCGATCGCAATTCCAATGTCAGATTCTTACCCAATCCCAGCGCTAATAATCGTCAATATTGGATTTATCGCTGCGGGACTTGGTATCGGTCCGATGTTTCCGGCATTTATCTTGGCAGCAAGTAAGACTCCAGGCATTGCGCCAGCCGTTGCAATTTCACGCGTTGGAGTTATTGGAATCGCGGGATTCTTCTTCGGTCCAACAGTCACAGGTTTAATAGCCGAATATACAAATCTTTCAATCGGAATGTTTTATCCAGTGTTGATGCTGATTTTGGCTGGCTTCCTATCAAAGGCTATAAAGCGAGTTCAGCCTTAAACTTTTTAATTAACTCCAGCTCTGGACCAAGGTAAAGATTGAGATCAAAATCAATAGCCCAGCGAAGGCCTTCTTGGTGGTTTCGTTACTTTTCGATTGGCGATGAGATGCCAGTAAAGCGACAACCATTGCGCTGATCGCCATCACAACTGGGATCTTCCAATTGACTTCATCCCAATGTGATTGATGCCCGATAAATGCGGTAATCGAATTAAGCGCGATAACAACAAGAGAGGTTCCGGAGGCTACTCGCGCTGGTGTTCCGAAGGCGTGCATTAATACTGGAATCACAATAAAGCCACCGCCGATACCAAAGAGGCCTGTGATTGCACCAATGCCCAAAGAGACAATCACTAGAGCACCTACCGGCATTCTGCGCTGTTCTTGTTCTTCAGATTTCTTGAGCATTGAAAGCGCTGCAAAGATTAAGGTGATTCCAAATCCGGTTGTAATCAGACGGTCACTTAACTTATGAGCAAGAATTGAGGCGGCCAGGTTGGTCACCAGGCCAAGTGCCCAAATCACGAGCGCTTCGCGGTAGAGAATTTCTTTTGCCCGCGCTTTAGGAATAGCGCCGGCAATGGCAGCGCAAAGAACTATCGCCAGCGCACCAGTTGTTGCGGGGATTGCTGTGAAATCAAATAGGTACAACAAAATTGGAACAGAGAGCATCGCGCCACCGGCTCCGATGAAGCCAAGTACGGCGCCGATAAATCCACCGGCGATTAGCGCAACTGCAATGTCCACGTCTTAATAGTGCCACTGAAATGAGAATCTGCCGCCTTTTCGGCGCGTTGCCTATATTTATGATCTTCGGAGAGGAATATAGTTTTTACAAAATACTGCTCGTGCAGTGGTGAATCGCTGGTGATCGCTTTGCGAAAAAGGAGCCGTGGCTAATATGGCAAATAGAAATATGACAGATCTCTTCTCAATGAATGGCCACGTTGCGATAGTTACCGGAGGAGGCACGCATCTAGGTAGCGCATTTACCGAGGCAATGTCCGAGCTCGGAGCCCATGTCTATATTGCCTCTCGTCGCGCTGAACTCTGTGAAGAGACTGCTGCTGCTTTGCGGGCGCGCTCCTTAAATGTCACTGCCCTCGCTTGTGATGTCACCGAAGAGGCGAGCGTCAATTCATTAGTCAATCAGGTTATGGAGCGAGAGGGCAGGCTTGATGTATTTGTTGCAAATGCTGGTGGAAGTAACACAACAGCGCATCCTCCACACGCAGATGTTGAAGAGTTTCGTTGGACTATCGAGAAGAATCTGACTTCAACATATATCTGCGCACAAGCTGCGGGGCGGGTGATGATTGACCAAAAGCGTGGATCAATTATCACTCTCGGATCTATCGCCTCGCGCTTGGCCAGCGATCCGCGAATTTACAATGAGACTTTTAAAAGATCTGGTGCACCCTATGTAGCTGCGAAAGCAGGAACCCTGGCGCTAACCAAAGCCCTGGCTGCGGAATATTCTCCACACGGGGTGCGCGTCAACTGCATCTGTCCGGGACAGATTCCGAATGAGTTGACTGACAAAGTTCAAGTGGAAAAGTTTCGAACTATGAACGCGTTTCATCGCACGGGATTGGCAGAAGATATCAAGGGGGCGTGCGCACTTCTTGCCTCGGATGCCGGTAAATGGATTACCGGAACAGATATTTTGGTAGATGGCGGTTGGTCGATCTGGTAAATAGAAATGGCCCCCCTTTCGGGAGGCCATTTCGTGCGTTGCTAATTACTTATTGAAGAAAGAGATATTTCCGATATGTGGACCGAAAGCATCTGCTGAAATTGCACCGCTGTAGATAAGTGCGAAGATAATGAGAGATGCTCCAGCAAGAGCGAGATCCTTATTGAAAGCGATCATTTCGTTCTGCTTGGCAGTTGCATCTGTTTCTTTCCAGTAGTTGTGGAAGATAACTGCGGCTAGTACCAATGTGATGGCAAGAAGCAGAGCGCCAAGGTCTACCCAGAAGCCGAGGGCGATGTAGATGCCGCCGAGAAGGAAGAAGAGTCCGCTAACGATTACGCCGAGCTTTGCAGCAGGCAGTTTCTTGTACTTGGCATAACCGGTCATCATCTCGAGCTTGGCAAAGTGAGCGATTCCTGATGTGATGAAGATTAAGGCGAAGAGAATTCGGCCTATTACGAGTACTGCGTCCATGGGTCTCCTTTTAATTTAACTTTTATTTGGGCTTACTAGCGTCAGGGTAGGGGGAGATAGTTGAAATTTCAACTATCTTGAGCCTGGCGTGGCGTGCGCCTTGCCAATGTCAGAGCCTTGGGCTACTTTTCGAACACTTGTTCGAATATCCACAGGAAGGCTTGAGGCGGTAAAAAATGTCAGTCCCAGAAGTTGCTCCAGCTCACGATGTCATCTCCGATGGAGCGGCCACACCTATTGAATTTACCTTTCGCGGCAAACGCTTTCGCATCCACGCTGTTCTCTCGCGTTGGTGTGAAGCAGGTGGCTGGTGGAACCGAGTCAGCGATGGCATCTATCGCCCTGATGATGGCGCCCGCGCCTTATGGACCGTTGAAGCAGCGCCGATCGGTGCGTTAAATACCTTTCAACTCGAACGCGATGAGATCACAGGTTCCTGGATCGTAAAACAGGTTTGAGACGCAGTTGAGTTCAAGATGAGTTTTATACATTTACGTACATCAAGTGCTTTCTCACTTAAATACGGAACTACCCAGCCACGCGATCTTGTAGAACGCGCTGCGCAATTTGAATCACCGGCGCTCGCCCTCACCGATCGCGATGGCCTATCCGGTGCGATTCGTTTTGCTAGCGCTTGTCTGGAATT
>CANHRF010000076.1 GCA_947463335.1 Actinomycetota bacterium | reverse complement strand
CCTCATTACTTTTCATTATTGGTCCACTAGCGATCCTTGGATCAATTAGCGACGGTATGTCTACGGGGATAGATCAATTGCTCTTGAAATCTAGCCTCGACTTTTTCGCAGCGATGGCCTTTGCGGCAAGTCTTGGCTGGGGAGTAGCCGCTTCGGCGATCCCAGTCGGTATCTACCAAGGTCTTTGGACGATTATCGGTTTTGGTCTCGGAAACATTCTCAGTGGCTACCAAATAGATGCCATGACTATCACCGGTGGTTTGATGTTGGTCTGTATCGGATTGCGCTTGTTAAAGATAAAAGATATCGCGGTCGGCAATTTACTTCCGGCGTTGATCATTGCGCCAATACTGGTTCAACTCCTGCACTCGTTTACTTAAAAACTTAAGTAAACGTTTCAGCTGGTTGGCTTTAGAAGGTAGTCGCGTCGATAACGAAGCGGTACTTCACATCGCTAGCCACAGTGCGCTCGTAAGCAGTATTTATATAATCCGCCTTGATAACTTCGATATCGCTGACGATATTGTGCTTTCCGCAGAAGTTAAGCATCTCTTGCATCTCTGGGATTCCACCGATCATTGATCCGGAGAGAGAGCGTCGGGCGGGCAGTAGCGCGCCTACTTCAACGGCATATGGCTTTCCAGGAAGACCAATTACAACCAACGTTCCATCAACGTTTAGCATCTCTAGGTAAAGGTTGATATCAAGTTCGGCGCTCACGGTATTGAGAATGAGATCGAAGTGCTTTAGATACTTCTTGTTGAAACCTTCTTCTTTTGTCGAAACAAAGTGATGCGCACCCATCGCCTTGGCATCTGCTTCTTTTCCGGGTGAGTGAGAGAAGACTGTTACATCAGCGCCTAACGCTGCGGCGAATTTAACTCCCATATGTCCAAGACCACCGAGACCCATCACCGCTACCTTCTTTCCAGGCCCGGTATTCCAATGCTTGATCGGTGAGTAGAGAGTGATTCCAGCGCAGAGAAGTGGCGCGACTCCATCAAGTGGGAGATTCTCCGGAATTGATACGGCGTAATCTTCGTTGATAACCATAACGTTTGAGTATCCACCCATAGCTGGCGTCTTTCCATCGCGCTCTAACTGGTTATATGTTCCAGTCATACCTTCGATGCAATACTGCTGAAGTCCTTTTAAGCAAGAAGGACATTTGCGGCAAGAATCTACGAAAACACCAACTCCGATTCGATCTCCGACTTTAAATTTAGTAACAGATGCGCCTACCTGAGTGACGATTCCGGCGATTTCGTGGCCAGGAACCATCGGGAATATTGCAGGACCCCATTCTTCGCGGGCTTGGTGAATATCGGAGTGACAGATTCCAGAGTATTTAATATCTAGAGCGACATCGTTTGCGCCTAGATCGCGACGTTCAAACTCCCAAGGAGTTAGCGCTGCCTTTGCCTGCATAGCTGCATATCCACGAACCTTCATCTTTTATCTCCTTTAGCGCTGTCATCTTCTTGGGTGAATGGTAAAGGCATTGGTGAGGTATGTCCTGCGCGGGATGCTCGCGCCGTAACTTGGCGCATATGGTGGCGGCGGCAGAGAACTTCATAGGCAACTTCAGATCCAGGTGCAACGTCTCCAACAACAACTTGTTCACCTTCAGTGACCATCACTCCGCCAAGTGTGCGTGCATTATGTGTTGCGCGGGAACCGCACCAACAGAGCGCTTCAACCTGGAGCGCATTTACACGATCTGCTAACTCAACCAGGCGTGCAGAACCTGGAAAGAGTTTGGTGCGAAAGTCAGCAAGGATTCCGAATGCAAAGACATCGATACCAAGTCCATCGACAATCTTGGCAAGACCCTCAATTTGAACTGGTTGATAGAACTGAGCCTCATCGCAGATGATGTAATCAATGCGATCGCCGAGAGATAGGCGTTCGACGACCAAGCGGTGGATATCTAAATCTGGATCAACTTCGATTGCGCTACTTTGCAGACCCAATCTTGAAGAGATAACTCCACTGCCAGCGCGATCTTTACTTGTAAAAATTAACCCGGAACGTCCTCGGCTCTTATGGTTATGCGCTGTTTGAAGAGCGAGCGTTGACTTTCCGCTATCCATTGTTCCGCAGTAATAAATTAGCTCAGCCACGGGTTGCATCCTGCCACTTTTTGAGTGATTGCGCAGTAGTTAGATTCATACGTGGGCTAGGGCAACCACTTCTATATCTGGATACAGGTTGGCAATCTTGCCTCGCCCTTCCAGGAAGTCAATCTCCAGGAGAACTAAAACCTTGTCGACAACCGCACCACACTTCTGTGCCAAAGCGATTGCGGCCAATAGCGTTCCGCCGGTTGCTAAGACATCATCAATGATCAATACAGATTCACCTTTTTTAAAGGCATCGATATGAACTTCAATCTCATCATCGCCATATTCCAGACCATACTTTTCGCCGTAAGTATTAAAGGGTAGTTTTCCACTCTTTCGAAATGGCACAAAACCTTTATCGCAGTTGCTAGCCAAAGCTGCAGCGAGAATAAATCCTCGCGCTTCGATTCCTGCAACAACGTCTACTGCAGAAGTTGATTTGGACATCTCTGAAACAACTGCTCCAAATGCTTCTGCATTTGCTAGTACCGGAGTTATATCCTGAAAGATTATTCCAGGCTTTGGAAAGTCAGGAATTTTGCGGATTAGGTCGAGTGCATCTAAGAAATCCATAACCCACCAATTCCATCACATAAAACGTGTCCGAGAGGGGACTTGAACCCCTAAGCCCTTGCGGGCACTAACACCTCAAGCTAGCGCGTCTGCCAATTCCGCCACCCGGACGAGTGCAGCGGCAACGATATCAACGGGGAGGGGTTGGAGGCAAAGTGGGCTAACTTTCTAGAAAATCCTTGGTTAGTAGGCGATAAATTCCGCGCTTTGGTAGAGAATATAGAGATGAGCAGAGATGAAGCAATTAATCTAACCGCAGTTGAAGAAGAAGCGATAAGAATTTGTCAGGAACTGATTCGCATTCCAAGTGTGAATTATGGTGAGGGCAAAGGTGATGAAAGCGCTGTTGCAGATTATGTAGTCAAATCGCTCGCTGAGGTTGGAATTGAATCAAAGATTTATGAAGCAGCTCCTAATCGTTGTAACGTAATTGCGCGAATTAAAGGCAGTGACCCATCTCTTCCAGGTTTAGTTGTTCACGGACATATCGACGTTGTACCTGCAAATGCCGCAGATTGGTCAGTAGATCCATTCGGTGGAGTTATCAAAGATGGAATGATCTGGGGTCGCGGCGCAGTTGATATGAAGAATATGGATGCCATGATTTTGGCGATCGTCCGCGACTGGGCGCGCCGTGGCTATCAGCCAAAGAGAGATATCGTTCTAGCTTTCTTTGCAGATGAAGAGGCTGGTATGACTTATGGCTCTCGTTACATGAGCGCCAATCACCCAGAAGTCTTTGCCGGTTGCAGTGAAGCGATCTCCGAAGTTGGAGGATTCTCGGTCACCGTTGCTGATGGGAAGCGACTCTATTTCGTAGAAGCTGCGCAAAAAGGAATCCATTGGATGCGTTTGACCGCAGAAGGGCGAGCGGGCCACGGTTCTATGATGAACGATGAGAATGCGATTACCGCAATTACAGATGCCGTTGCCAAAATTGGAAAGTATGAGTGGCCGCAACGCTATACCAAGACGGTAAAAGATCTCTTCCGTGAAGTCGCGCGAATTACTGGACGCGAATACAACGAGAAAGATCTCCGTCCATTACTGAAGGAAGTTGGCTCAACCGCGCGAATGATCGGTGCCACTCTTCAAAACACTGCCAATCCCACAATGTTAGAAGCTGGCTATAAAGCGAATGTGATCCCGGGATCTGCCAGCGCAGTTATCGACGGTCGCTTCCTCCCTGGATATGAAGATGAACTTAACTCGACAATACGAGCAATCATTGGTCCGGATATCAAGATCGAAACAATTTCGCACGACATTGCTCTAGAGGTGGACTTTGATTCACCACTTGTAGAAGCGATGAAGGCGGCGCTATTAAGTCAAGATCCGGAAGGAATTCCGGTTCCATATTTAATGAGTGGTGGAACAGATAACAAAGCCCTTTCCGAGTTGGGAATAGTTGGCTATGGATTTTCACCTCTGCGTCTTCCGCCAGATCTAGATTTTATGGCGCTCTTTCACGGAGTTGATGAACGTGTACCGATCGAAGGTTTGAAATTCGGAGTGCGGGTCCTTGCTGATTTTCTAGAGAAGGCTTAACGCGCTATTGGCGCGATACTTCATCTAGTGCGCTGCGAACCACATCAGGAAGTTCAATCTCTTCGCTGACGAGGATTCCGCGCATCTGAGCCCCCGTACGCGCACCAACTACAGCAGATGTAACTCCGGGGAAATCTCTTACCCAAGCAAGGGCGACTTCGAGAGGTGAGTATCCGAGCCCTTGGGCGGCAACGCTAACCGCTTCAACAATTCGTCGTGACCTTTCATTTAGAAAAGGTTCAATAAATGGCGCAAAGTGTGGAGTCGCTGCGCGAGAATCTGCGGGTACTCCATTGCGATACTTTCCGGTGAGGACTCCGCGTCCCAGCGGTGACCAAGCGATGAAGCCCCGATCTAGATTTACGGCACAATCGAGAACATCATCTTCTACTCGTCGAGCCAAAAGCGAAAATTCATTTTGTAATGAGGTAATGGGAGCTTTTGCTGAGTTCGCCTCTTGTAAAGAAATGGCGCGAGCGCTCTGCCAGCCATTGAAATTAGAAATTCCAACATAACGCGCTCGACCACTCGTGTAAGCCCAATCGAGTGCTGAGAGTGAATCTTCCAATGGAACTTTCTCATCCCAAACTTGGACCTGCCAGAGATCAACATGATCGGTTCCTAATCGAGCCAACGATTGATCAAGGGCGGTCATCAAGGCTGGTCTTGAAGCATCAATCTTTGTAACGCCGCTTTCGTAAGACATCCCTGACTTAGTCGATATCACAATATCTTCGCGCTTAAAGAGCGTTCCGATCAATCCACCGATAACTCGCTCTGCATCGCCATCCCCGTAGTGGCTCGCTGAATCTAGAAAATTTCCGCCTGCTTCAATATATGCGCGGGCTTGGTCTGCGGCTTCGTGGGTATCGGTATCTCGTCCCCAAGTCATGGTTCCGAGCCCCAACCGGGAGATTTCTAACCCCGAGTTTCCGACCATTCGCATTTGCATGGCGCGACCCTAGCAAGACTAGGAGTTAAATAACGGATAACCTTCCAACATGACACGGATACTTCTAATTCGTCATGCCCATTCGGTAGCGAATGCGAATGGCATTTTGGCTGGGAAGAGTCCTGGTGTGGT